>JAUCGK010000084.1 GCA_030378085.1 Candidatus Parabeggiatoa sp. HSG14 | reverse complement strand
TGGGTATTAATGAGAATTACCCTTGAAAATACATGCGGACAAATAACTTTATAACCTATTGATTTTACGGTTATATTATTACTTTAAATGCGGTTTTCGTATTAACCCGAAAAATGGGAATGCGCCCAGCCTATATTCATGAAAAACTGGGAATCACGATTTGAACAATTGGATAAAAAATAACTTACAAAATCAAACACTAAAAAGAATCGTTACTTATATCGCACTTTTTATTATTCTGTTTATAGGATATTCTTTGTTGCGAGAAGTCACATGGCAGGGAAGTAAACCATTACATACTGTCATGGAAATCATTGCCACTTTTTTGGCTTTGATAGTTGGTACAATGGCTCTTGTGCGTTTTTATACTAAGAAAAATAATACTTTTTTATTTATTGGTACTGGCTTTTTGGGGACAGCTATGCTTGATGGTTATCATGCTGTCGTTACTTCTACATTTTTTGACTTTCTATTTCCATCACCACCTCCTTCATTGATTCCTTGGAGTTGGATTGCCTCACGTCTTTTTTTATCTATTCTATTATGGTTAAGCTGGTTGGTTTGGCGAAGAGAAGAAAAATTAGGACAGTTAGGCGTGATTAAAGAACAGGTCGTTTACTTAAGTGTTGGTGGCTTAACCCTTGTTAGCTTTATCTTTTTTGCTTTTGTGCCACTTCCAAGAGCATATTACCCCGAATTATTTTTTCATCGTCCCGAAGAATTTATTCCTGCTTTCTTTTTTCTACTCACTCTCGTTGGATATTTGAAAAAAGGCCATTGGAAAACGGATGATTTTGAACATTGGCTCATTCTTTCAATCATTGTTGCTTTTATGAGTCAAACTATGTTTATGTCCTTTTCTGGTTATTTATTTGATACGATGTTTGATGCTGCTCATTTTCTCAAAAAAGTGAGTTATATTGGCGTTCTTATCGGTTTACTCATTAGTATGTATAAGGTTTTCTGGCAATCAGAAAAAGTTGCTCAGCAATTGTTACAAGCCAATAAAAAACTAAAAAAACAGCAAGTAGAACTGATAGAAAAAGAAGAAAGATTTCGTGAAATTGTAGAAGGCACTGAAGAGCTGATTACACGAGTGGATAAACATGCTCAATTTCTTTATGTGAATTATACAGCTAAAAAAATTTTGGGGGTGAAACCTGATAAATGTATTGGTTTATGTGCTTTTGATTTCGTGCATCCTGATGATCGACAAAGAACAGAAATTGCTTTTTATAAATGGATACAAAACTGCATGCTTCATGTCACCTTTGAGAATCGACAAATCAACCAAAAAACGGGGGAAATCCATCACATCTATTGGAATATCAATCTACATTATGATGCTAAAAATCATTTAACAGGAATCAATTCCATTGCACACGACATCACAGAACAGAAAAAGTTGAAAGTCGAACGACATGCTAAGAAAGAGGCTGAAACCGCCAATCGTGCGAAAAGCACTTTTTTGGCTAATATGAGCCACGAGCTTCGTACTCCCCTCAATGGTATTTTGGGTTATGCCCAAATTTTAACCCGTGATAAGAGCTTAAATGCCAAACAAAAAGAAGGTATCGACATTATTCAACGCAGTGGTGATTATTTGTTGACTTTGATTAATGACATTTTAGATTTGTCTAAAATTGAAGCGGGAAAAATTGAGCTTTATCCTACGGATTTTCATTTTGGACAATTTATTCAAGGCATTACTGAACTTTTTCAAATGCGAGTACAACAGAAAAACATTGCCTTTAATTATGAACCACTGTCGCACCTGCCCATTGGTGTTAAAGCCGATGAAAAAAGAGTGCGGCAAGTTCTCATTAATTTGTTAGGCAATGCTGTTAAATTTACAAAAAAAGGGGGAATTGCCTTAAAAATTGGCTATCATGATGGAAAAATGCGCTTCCAAGTCGAAGATACTGGCGTTGGTATTGCATCTGATGAATTTGAAAATATCTTTCAACCTTTCCAACAAGTGGGAGATAGCAATTATCGGGCAGAAGGCACTGGTTTAGGTTTATCCATCACCAAAAAATTGGTTGAGATGATGGGGGGGAAATTACAAGTTGAAAGTACTTTTGGACACGGTAGTACATTCTGGTTTGTCTTAGATTTGCCTGAAGTTTCTATCGTAAAATTTGAAAAAGCGGGAGAACCCGTTATTATCGGATTTAAAGGATTATCACGTAAAATATTAGTGGTTGATGATAAATGGGAAAACCGTTTGGTATTAGTAAACCTCTTAAAACCGCTCGGTTTTGAAATCTGGGAAGCCAATGATGGACAAGAATATTTGGCTAAAGCACAAGAAATTAATCCAGATTTAATCTTAACTGATTTGGTTATGCCTGTGATGGATGGTTTTGAAGCAACTCGCCAAATCAGAAAAATATCGGCATTTAAAAATACGCCTGTTATTGCGACATCTGCCAGTGTTTTTGAATCGGATAAACAGGATAGTCTTGATGCAGGTTGTAATGATTTTATTGCCAAACCGATTCGTGTTGGCTTGTTATTAGAAAAGTTGAAAAACCATTTGGAATTGGAATGGATTAAAGAAACTACACTTGATTCTCACGGTGCAACGAATGTGATTCAAAATCAACTTGATAAAGAATCAAAAGAATCAGAAGACAGCTCAAATTTTGTAGGCCCCTCACCAGAACAAGCTGCAATTTTATTTGATTTAGCCATGATGGGTGATATTGGAGGTATTGTTGAAGAACTTGATTCCATAGAACAATCCGATAAGCGATTGTTTCCTTTTTGTCATCAGGTTCGCCAACTCGCAAAAACCTTTGATGAGGGAAAAATTTGTGATCTCATTGAACCTTATGTGCAATGATATACTCAGAACGTTCAATTTTTTGGATTATGAGAATAGACTAAAAAATGCCAACCAGACCTGACAGGTTTTGAAAACCTGTCAGGTATTAAATCCGAAAACTTGAATGCTCGGAGTATATAGAATTTTCCTTTCCACCATGAAGAGTCGTTCACTGACTATAGCAGAATAAACTTTTAATTAACAAGTGGTTTCATAAAAAATGCCTGATAAAAAACAAAACAAAGGAATGCTTTTAATAGTTGACGACACACCCGCTAATGTGAGTGTATTGTATGATTTTTTGACAGAAAATGGTTTTAAAGTACTGGTAACTCAAGAAGGTAAAAGGGCAATTCAAAAAGCACAGTATGCTAAGCCTGATTTGATTCTATTGGATGTGATGATGCCAGGGATAGATGGTTTTGAAACTTGTCGGATTCTAAAATCTGATGAAGAAACCAAAGATATTCCCGTTATTTTTATGACGGCATTAGCGGATACTGTCGATAAAGTTAAAGGATTTCAATTGGGTGCTGTAGATTACATTACCAAACCCTTTCAACATGAAGAGGTTCTAGCCCGTGTCACCGCTCAACTTAATTCTTCAAGTTTAAAAAAACAATTAGAAGCGCGTACTGCTGAACTTGAAGAACGTAATATGGAACTTGATGCCTTTGCACGTACTGTAGCTCATGATTTAAAAAATCCTTTGAATGCGGTTATTGGTTATACCGAAATGTTAGCAGAAGAGTGTACTACAGATACGTTACCTTCTGAGGAAACAATAGAAACTTTACAGGACGTTGTGCAAGCCAGTCATAAAATGCTTAATATTATTGAAGCATTGTTACTATTGTCAGGAATAACAAAACAAAATAGCTTAGAAACCCAACGATTAGAAATGAGTGACATCATAACTCAGGTGATGCAACGCTTATCCTATATGATTAAAGAATCTCAGGCTGAAGTAAAACTCCCAGAAAGTTGGCCAAAGGCTTTGGGTTACGCGCCTTGGATTGAGGAAATTTGGACTAATTACATAAGTAATGGCATTAAATATGGGGGGAAACCACCCTTTTTAGAATTAGGTGCTGATGAAAACAAAGGAATGATACGCTTCTGGATACAAGACAATGGCCCTGGACTTAGCAAAGAAGCTCAAGCCAAATTATTTACTCCGTTTACTCGTTTACACACTGATACAGCAGAAGGACATGGTTTAGGTTTATCCATTGTACAACAAATTGTAAAAAAACTGGGAGGAAAAATTGGTGTAGAAACCACAGAAGGCAAAGGCTGTCGCTTTTATTTTACTTTACCAATTTGATTTTTTCGATATTCTATTTTTTTGAAAAAAAAACCTTTGAAGCTTTTAAAACCTCATTCGTGATGTGATGCTAAGTAAACATAATAGCACAATGAACAAAACAACTCCCTAATTGGCAAAGGTATTGTCAGTAGTTATTGCTTTTTTTTTGCAATAGCACTGAGAAATCCGATTTTTTTAGCAGGTAATGTTAAAAAAATTTTGTTAATCTACTTGAAACCTGCCAGGTTTTGAAATTGTGAAGTTAGGCAATCCCAAAAAAATAATTATTCCAATTTTTACATACCCCCTGAATTAACCTGAATTAAAATACATCTGGGGTTATTCCTAGTATGTTAAATTTGTTATAAAACGACCAATATTTTTTCACCATGAAATTGTTCCGTAAATACCCCTTCGGTATAAAACGTGAATAGCCTTATGTGAAAGGAAAACGTAACACTAACCCCAACGGGGTTGAATATGAACGTCAACCAACTCCGGTGATTAAACTTTTTTTGTTCAACCCGGTTAGGGTTGAGGATTTATATGCGTATTACCTTATGTTTCACATAAGGCTATTCACGTTTACACCCCTTCGGGGTTAAAAAGCAACGAATGGAACAAAAATAGAAAGAAAATAATTGGCAAAACCCTGACAGATTTAACCCCAGGTTATTCCCCTCTTGAGAGGGTAAGGGGTGTGTTGGGATAATTTATTTTTTGGCTATCCCTTATTTACCTGACAATTTATAGAAAACAAGCAGAATTAATTCAATAAAATTACCTTGAAACTCTTTTTATTAGAATATAAAATGAAAAATGATTGAAAAAAAAGGGAATTGTGAAAGTTTTAAAAATCGGTTCTATAGACATTCATAAAAATAATTTATCGTTCAAACCTGCCAGGTTTTGTGAAGTTATTTACCTGAAAAACTATATTTGAAAAAATGTTTATTATTATTCTAATGGGTACTCCCCATTTTTCTGATAATAACGAATTTTGGTATCTTCTCAAAAAATGTGGGTAAACTTGCTCAAACCTCACAGGTTTTGGAAACCTGTCAGGTTTTTTCCACAGAATTTAGAGAAGATACGAATTTTGGTTCAATCTAAAAAAAACAAAATCCCTTCGCCTATACAATTCAATTACCTTTTTTGCTTAATTTTCTCTAATAAAGCTTGTACGTACCCAGACTTAATTTTTGCGTCTTCCTCAAAATCCCAAATTCACAATTTTTTAATTGAGTATATGACGTAGTTAACTCCAAAGTATGGTATTGTATCTATTATCTAAATTTCATAAATACAGAGTGGAAATTCTTGTGAAGGAGACAACAATCTCATTGATAAAAATGTGCTATAGAAAATATCAAGTAACATCAGTCAAGTAATTAAATTTTGTTGTTATCACAATTGTGGATTCTCCACTCAATTGTAATAAAAAGTTCTTTGAAATCAATCTATAACTCACTTTAGGATGTTTATAAAATACTTTTAAAGTTCTAATGATAAATTTTTATTTCCTGTTTTCAATTCCTAATTCCCAATATAGATTAAAATCACACTTAATTAATAATTTTTAATTGACTATTTACTTAAATATGGATGATCTTGAAACTCAAAATATCGAATTACAACTCTTGCTACAAGCAATTTACCTAAAATATGGCTATGACTTTAGGAATTATGCGAAAGCCTCAATAAAGCGAAGAGTTCAACACCGGATGACGAAAGATGGATTTGAAAGTATTTCAGCCATGCAACACAAATTACTCTATGATGTGTCTTTTTTTGAAACTTTGCTGCTAGATATGTCTATCAATGTCACTGAGATGTTTCGTGATCCCGGTTTTTATTTTGCACTAAGAAAATTTGTCGTCGCAGAACTCAAAAAATTTCCATTTCTTAAAATTTGGCACGCAGGCTGCGCGACAGGTGAAGAAGTGTATTCAATGGCTATCCTTTTAAAAGAAGAAGGTTTATATGATCGTACTCAAATTTATGCAACAGATATGAATGAGATCGTATTAAAACAGGCTAAGGATGGTATTTTCAATATTAGCAGACTAAAGCAATACACGGCTAATTATCAAAAAGCAGGTGGGCAAGAATCTTTTTCAGACTATTATGTAGCTCATTACGATCATGTTGTCATGGATAAATCACTTAAGGAAAATATTTTGTTCTCGGATCATAATCTCGCCACAGATGGTGTGTTTGGAGAAATGAATTTGATTATGTGCCGAAATGTATTGATTTATTTTAATCGTGAATTACAACATCGTGCCTTAGGATTATTTTTTGATAGCCTTTGCACTGATGGTTTTCTTTGTCTTGGTTCCAAAGAGAGTATCCGTTTTTCGGAATATTCTGATACTTTTGAAGATGTTGTCAGAGAAGAAAAAATTTATCGCAGAATAAGCTAAATTATGGTTTGGGGAGTCAATAGATTTGCTTTTTAGGTTTTGATAAATTAGGTTTGATAAATCTTGAAGGTTTTAGGACAAAATCTTTCTCTCAGAAAAATAATTTTTCGCCTGCCAGGTTTTGGAAACCTGACAGGTTTTGTACCCATTAATTTAAAAATTTAATTTTAATCTTAAATTAGTCACAAAAAAAATTTCTAAGGAATAATAAAGGAATAATATATGAATAACCGATTTGAAGCGGTAGTCATAGGATCATCAGCGGGAGGAATTAAAGCACTAACCGCTGTCTTAACAGCACTTCCTAAGGAATTTCCACTACCTATTATCATCGTGCAACATTTACATCCCGATTCAGATAGTTATTTAGCACAGATTTTGGGTGCCAAATGTGAGTTAAAAGTAAAACAAGCAGACGAAAAAGAAACCATTGCTGAAGGTGTCATATATATTGCTCCCCCTAATTATCATTTACTGGTAGAAGAAGATCGGAGTTTTTCGCTTTCAATAGAAGGGTCTGTGAATTTTGCACGTCCCTCAGTAGATGTATTATTTGAGACGGCCATTTATGCATACCGAAATAAGATTATCGGTATTATTTTAACGGGTGCTAATAATGATGGTCATCAAGGAGTTAAAAGGATTAAACAAATGGGCGGCTATGTGATTGTACAAGACCCAGCAACGGCAGAAGCAGATGCTATGCCAAGGGCTGCTATTGCTGCTACAAAAGTAGATAAAATTTTACCATTAGAACAAATAGGGCCTTATTTATTACAATTAGTTAATCGTTCAACCAAAAAAACGCGATATAATGAAAAATGAAAAACGAGTTAGTGAACTATGAAATCAGTCTATTATAAGCTGTTGAAAGTAAATATTTTCACTATTCGTCAGGCTATATAAAATGGGAATAAAAACTCAAAACAGAATTGTACTCCCTCATTTGTAAGGGAGTAGGCTATTCAGTAATAAATGATTTACAATTCCCCATTTAATTTACAATTTACACTTTAAATAAAAAAAATAAACAAAATGTCAAAAGATAAACAACTTCACGTACTTATTGTCGATGATAATAAAAATAACCTCTTTACTTTACAAACCCTTATTAAAGAACATATTGACGCGCAAATTTTTCAAGCTTTATCAGGACCAAGTGCTTTGCAACTTTTGCTACAAGAAAATATAGATTTAATTATTCTTGATGTACAAATGCCAGAAATGGATGGTTTTGAAACAGCTAAATTGATTCGTTCACGGAAAAAAACTAAACATATTCCGATAGTATTTTTAACAGCAGCTTATAAATCTGAAGAATTTAAACAAAAAGGTTTTGCTATTGGCGCGGCTGATTATCTTACAAAGCCCATCGATACTACCCAATTAATTAGCCGACTTAGATCTTACATACGTTTTATTGAACAAGAACGTTTACATAATCAAGAACTAGAACGGAAAGTCCAAGAACGAACAGTAGAATTAGTAGGTGCTAACCAAAAACTTAAACAAGAAATTCTTGAACGCAAACAAATAGAAGAGAAACTACAAGAAGCACGTGATCAATTAGAGCAGCGAGTAGAAGAACGTACCGCAGAACTTTCCAGCACTAACCAACAATTAAAAACAGAAATCAATGAACGTAAACTTGTTGAAGCGGCTTTAGAACGCCTTAGCCGACAAACTCAACTTATTCTGGAATCCGCTGGAGAGGGTATTTTTGGTATCAATTTGCAAGGAAATACAATACTGATCAATCCAGCGGCTGCAAAAATGCTTGGTTATCAAGTCGATGAATTAATTGGTCGTAGACAACACAACATTATCCATCATACGAAAAAGGATGGAATGTCTTATCCCATTGAAGAATGTCCTATTGAAGCAGCACTTCTTGATGGTAATACTTATCATAGGGATGATGAAGTTTTTTGGCGCAAAGATGGTAGCTCTTTTTTTGTTGAGTATATGACAACTCCTATTATAGAAGAAGGTCAAATTACAGGAGCTGTTGTCACTTTTAGTGATATTAGTGAACGTAAAGAAGCTGAAGCCACATTATTGGAAGCTAAAAATGCAGCTGAGAATGCAAAAGTGGTTGCTGAAAATGCCAAAATCACAGCTGAAGCGGCGAATCTTTCTAAAAGTCAGTTCTTAGCAAATATGAGTCACGAATTGCGAACACCTTTGAACGCAATTATTGGTTACAGTGAAATGTTACAAGAAGAAGCTGAAGATTTAGAACAGGACGATTTTATGCCAGACTTGCTACGAATTCACTCGGCTGGCAAACATTTGCTAGGTCTTATCAATGATGTTCTTGATTTGTCAAAGATCGAAGCTGGAAAAATGGAATTACACCTTGAAACTTTTGATCTTGAAATAGCCTTTAACGAGGTGGTAAATACTGTCCAACCACTTATGGAAAAAAAGGACAATACTTTAAAAGTTTTAGGTAACGATGAACTGGGTAAAATGTATGCAGACATGACAAAATTGCGCCAAATTTTGTTGAACTTACTCGGTAATGCTTCTAAATTTACTGAAAAAGGTCTCATTTGCATAGAGGTTTCCCGTCAAGTTGAAGATGATGAAGATTGGTTCCGTTTTTGTATTACTGATGACGGTATTGGCATGACTTCAGCTCAACAACAAAAACTGTTTCAGCCATTTACACAAGCGGATCCTTCTACAACTCGTAAATATGGTGGTACTGGCTTGGGTTTGACGATTACCAAAGAATTTACAGAAATGATGGGTGGAAATATTACTGTGGTGAGTGAATTTGGACACGGTAGTATGTTTACTATCCTTTTACCTGCTATTGCTAGAGAACCTACCATACAATCCACAGAAGAAATATTATTGGAAGAGGGTGAAGGTATCGTTCTCGTTATTGATGATGACAGTATTGTGCGTCAACTGCTTAAAGATTATATGACCCAACTTGGTTATGCCGTTGCAATCGCTGGCGGAGGAAAGGAAGGTCTTAGATTGGCTAGAAAACTACGTCCTGATGCTATCATTCTTGATGTCAAAATGCAGGGTATAGATGGTTGGGATGTGCTTTCAAAACTTAAAAGTGATTCACTTTTAAGTGATATTCCTGTTATTATGATGTCAGTTGAAGATGAACAACTTAAGGGATACGCATTGGGAGCCACTGATTATCTTATCAAACCCGTACATCACGAACAATTAGTTGATATTCTAGGAAGATACAATATTGGTGACGAATCACAAGGTTTAGTCATGGTTGTTGAAGACGATCTTGTGATATCAGAAGTGATGGCAGAAATGATTAAAAAATCCGGTTGGCGTGTCTTCAAAGCAGAAAATGGTAAAGTGGCTCTTGAACATCTTGATAATAAAAAACCTGCCTTAATTTTATTAGATTTAATGATGCCAGTTATGAACGGATTTGAATTTTTGAGCCAGTTACGTGCAAACGAAAAGTGGCAATCCATTCCTGTCGTTGTTTTGACTTCTACCCATCTTTCTCCTGAAGAACAAGCGCGTTTATACAATGATGTAGATACCATTTATCAGAAAGAAACTTATAACCGTGACGATTTACTCTTGCATATTCATAAATTGATTGCTGCCTCAAAACCAGAAGTAAAAAATGATGAGATCATTTATGATGATAATTTTGTGCAAGAATTATAAGGGTAGAACATCAAAGAAATTCAATGTTTGGGAAAAATTTCAGATTTTTTATCTGTTTTTGAGTGTTTGAGAGTATCATTTTGAGTATTTTTTAAAATGCTCAATAAGGCTTCAGGATTTAATAACATACGAAACTAAACCTTTTATTTTTTAAAATCTGTCAGGTTTGAGCATTCCAATTTTGGGGATTATAAAATCCTGACTCCTTAACTGATGTTACGCAGATAGCTTCTAGAGTGCAACTCCTCGCAAAATAAATTTTGCACTCATTTATTCACTTTTGGAAGTGTAGTGCGTAACATCAGTCCTTAAGTAGAATAAATAATATAATTTACCCATTTTTTGACTAATAGAAATGAAAACATTTATTTTTGTTATCCTATTATTTTTATTTATTTTGTTGTTTGTAATCAAATTTTTCAAAAGTAAAAATCAGAAAGATATTGAAGAAAACGTTAGAAAACAACGGGGCGCATTTAATACAAAAATTCAACAACAACAAAAAGATTTTAACGCAAAAATTCAAAAACAAGTGAAAGAATTTGAAGCAATTATTCAAAAGCAACAAAGTGAATTTGAAATTCAAGCAAAACGTCAGTATGGAAATAAAAAAAATCTAGCCTCGGAAAGAAAGAGCGGAATAAGCTTTGGTTTGTCCATTGGATTATTAGCTTCCCTTTTTATATATGTATGGGTAAGTTGGTTAGGGAAAGATTATTCAAATATTAAGAATCCTTTAACTGGGCAAAAAAGTTATTATAGACTCTCTGTTAATCCCAAACCGCCTAATAGTAGGGTAAAAATAATGAATATTGAGCCAAGATATAAACGTGGGATTATTCTTCGACAAGGTGAATATGTCATTAAAGTAGAACATCCTAAATATTCACCTAAATATCAATGTGTCACAATAAAAGATCGTGACGTGTTTATTGATGTGACATTAAATAGAGGTAAAACTAAATGAAAAAAACTGTCGTAAAGTTCAAAGCTGAAGGGTTTTGGAATCCAAAGCTTTAGCTTTGGAATACATTAAAAACCTAACGCTATCCCCCCTCGTCTTGGATCAGCCGCGCCGTAGAAAATACCTCTTGTTTGATCAATCAAAATACTTGAAGCTGAACCCATTGCATTTTTCACAACAACTTCATGTTTCATACCCGTCAATAGCTTTAAGGTATCTAAGCTAATTCCTTCTTCGACTCTCAGTTCATCAGGTAGCCATTGATGATGAATCCTGAGTGCATTGACTGCTTCTTGAATGTTCATCTTATGAGTAATCACATTCATAATAATTTGCAGTGTCGTAGTAATGATTTTTGATCCACCTGGACTGCCTGTGATAAGAAAAGGATTACCCTCTTTTAAAACAATCGTTGGTGACATAGAACTCAGCATACGTTTGTGAGGCTCAATAGCATTGGCACTTCCCCCAATAAGTCCATAAATATTAGCTACTCCTGGTTTTGCACTGAAGTCGTCCATCTCATTGTTCAAAAAAAAGCCTGCATTTTGAACAACGATCCCTGATCCAAAGGAAAAATTAAGAGTATAAGTATTAGAAACAGCGTTACCATCTTTATCTACCACTGAATAATGTGTTGTTTCATTACTTTCATAACCAGGTGGAATACCCGGTAAAATATCTTGACTTGGCGTTGCTTGGATTTTGTTGATTAATTTTCTTAAAGTGGTTGCATACTCTTTTGAAGTCAATCCTTCTATTGGCATATCTACAAAATCAGGATCGCCTAAATATTTTGATCTATCCGCATAAGCTCGTTTCATAGCCTCGCTCATTAAATGGATCGTTGTGGCTGAATTATGCCCTAAAGACTCAATCTGGTATGGTTCTAAAATATTAAGGAGCTGAATTAGATGGACACCGCCTGAACTGGGTGGAGACATTGAATAAACATCATAACCACGATAAGTACCACGTACAGGTTGCCGAATAACTGCTTTATAATTGGCTAAATCAGTTTTAGTGATTAATCCTCCATTATTTTCCATTTCCTTGACGATCAAATCGGCAATTTTTCCTTGATAAAATGCTTTAGTCCCATTTTTAGCAATGGCTTTTAATGTTTTTGCTAAATCAGGCTGAACAAAAATATCGCCAGATTCATAAAAATGACCATTTGGTTTAAGAAAAATTTTTTGAATTGACTTTGATTTGTTCCTCAAACTAAAAATAGGTAAATATTTCTTCAGTGTATTGCTAAATTTCGGTGTAACCACAAATCCTTTTTCAGCCAATGTAATAGCAGGGGCTAATACTTCTTTTAACGATAATGTGCCGTATTTCTCTAACGCCAACGCTAAACCAGCAACTGTGCCAGGTATTCCCGCTGATAAATGACTAAATCGAGTCAATTTAGAATTTACCCTGCCTTCTTTATCAAGAAACATATTTCGATGTGCCAACGCCGGTGCAGTTTCCCGATAATCAATGGCAACGACTCTTCTCGCTTTAGCGGAATAAGTGAGCATAAATCCCCCCCCACCAATATTACCTGCCCGAGGAAAAGTCACTGCCATAACAAAACCAATCGTTACAGCAGCATCAACAGCATTACCTCCTCGCTTTAAGATTTTTACCCCTATTTTGGTAGCAATAGGATCATCCGTCACCACCATGCTGTTCTTAGCTTCAACTGGAGAAAAGATGTCTCGTTGACTGATGATTGCAGGTTGTGCAACTGCGAATGAAACAAAAAGCAGTAATAAAAATTTTAACAAGATAACTTTTTTTAATGTTTTCATAATTTATATCCTAATCGTATCAATGGCACTGGGGCGTTGAGTCACTGCCATTAAGTTAAGAATTTATACGTTTATTATCAATAATATATATTGGAATTATTAAAATTAAGCAAAATACATGCCTTAACATAGGTTTCTCTATTTTCAATTAAATATCATTATATTTATTGTGCTACACTTCAATAGTTACTTTAATTCTATAACATAACATGTTGATTATAATTACGTATTTTCTTAACTTAATGGCAGTGCCCCTACGCTCGCTTAGTTTCCAGACAACAAATCGTGGCAAATTTGTTGTACTTCCAAACAAATAATCCTTAATTTAATGGCAGTGCCTCTACACTTGCTAATTATCTCTTTCGACCACGTTTCTTGAAAAATATCTTTGCTCCAAATTTTAAAACATTAATTATTGTTTCGATATTTTCTTTGTTATCTGCGATTTCGGCCAAAGATGGTAAATTCCAGTTAGTGGTTGCTTGGGTTGAAGTCTGATTTCCTTGTACTGCAAGATTTTCTAATACACTAAAGGTTTCTTTTCACTTCTTCCATTCTATCACCTTTAAAATAACTTAAGGCAACTTTTAATTGCTGTACTTCACGTAATAGATCATTTGCACCAAATTCAAAGGACTGGTTTTTATTATTGACAATCTCTCTTAAATAATCTGCGATAAATAAAGCAGCCTCTTCCGAATGTCTACCATGTGGATATAGTTTAAGGTATTGGCTGGTCGTTTGATTAACCACGTTTAGGTAACATGGTAAGTAGCCTTCACAATCAGAGAAAAAATCGTTTTCAGCAGCTTGCCATGCAATTTCGTCGGCAATCATTAAATCAGAATATTGCTTGTATAATTGCCAAAGAATTTCTGATTTGAGTATCCAACCACCATCTCCCACTGGAATATGAAAAAGTAAGTTGTTTTGAGTATTTATCCATCTTTTATAGGGTTGAGCTTGTGTATCCGGTGGTACGAGACTTAAACATAATCGTAGAGTTAGGTATTTTAGCAAACTAAATACTGCGCGGGTTTCTCTATCGTTAGATTCACTTTCGATTCTGGCTAAAAAACTGTGTAAATTCACTGAATCAGCAAAATTAGGTTTTTTAATGTTTAAACGGGCTTGAGCCAGTTCTATATAGGCACTTTCTAATTCATCTAATTTAACGGGAGCCAGTAAGCTACCAAAAATCCATCCTTCTTGGCCGGTTTGTCGTTTGACTTTATACCAATAGTCTTTTGTTTTTCCAATAGTGTGAGGATATTTGGTTTTGTCTAATTGTTGAACAATTGTTCCAACGTCTAAAATGTCTAATCGTTTTGCGGTTGTTTTTGGTGCTGTTCTTATCGAAACGCCAGCACCAATGGTTATCATGGCTGGTTCTGAAAGGCCATTAAATGTTTGATTATAGCTTGAAATAGCAACAGTTTTGTGCGAATGTGTTTGGGATGATTCGTTTGTCACAGCAACAAAGTCACTGTGGGCATAACCAATTTTGCCATTGTTGAGTTTGACTTTATACCAACTTCCTTGTGTTAGGATACGAAGTGCGGAGCCTTTTGCGGCTTTTGAAACTATTCTTGAAGTTGAGTTTGCAGAACGGCGGATGTTAAGGGAGGTTTGGCCGGTTTGGACTGTGCCACAATTTTCGGAATTATTTGGAGTTAGTTCGTTGATGTAGTCCGTGCTTCCATATCCAATTTTTCCGTTGTTGAGTTTGACTTTATACCAAGTGCCGCGAGTGTTTAAAATGTTGAGGGCAGAACCTTTAGCTACTTTTGAAATGATGGTTGAAGCTTGATTTGCATTGCTACGGATATTAAGTGAACCATTATTGATTGCGACGATTCCACAAACTTCTGCAAAGGCTTGTATTGTCGTTAGACTTGCTATCAAAAATAGGATGGAAGGTGATAAGCCTTTTATAATTGTTTTCATGGTTGAATTTCCTTTAAAAGTGTATTGCTTGTTGATGTTGGTAATTTTATCATCGTTCCTAAACTGAAGTTTAAGAACAATAAAAAAAGGAAACTTTATACAACTTTATACGCTTGTCGATAAATAGATTTAAAGATAGCTGTCAAATGAAAGTCTTTATCATCTTGTTCCGAATAGAATTCTGCTATCTTTAACGATAATCGTTCTAATTCTTTCTCTGATAAATGTTCTTTTGGTCTTGATTCTATAGTATGAATATTTTCCCAATAAGGTTTAACTTTTCTTATCAAAAACAAAGTTCCTATTAATTTATAGTCTAAATTGCGAGTAAATTTTTCAGAAAAAGATTCTTTCAATTCATTGATATTAGTGTAATTTAGTTCTGAAAAACCAATTCGGTTACAAGCAATATTAAAATTTTGTTCTAAATCTTTATCTTCAGTAATCTCTTCGATTATATCTGAATAGATTTTATGTAAATCTAGTTTTTCATTTTTATACAAATGGTAATCTCTATCAAAAATAGGTTCTAAATGTGGAAGTAAAAAATATGCTTCCTTATGAATTAACCCGGTAGTAAATATTGTATGGCTATCTGTTTCATCAACATTTATTTTTAATTCATTATACAGATTTTTAAAAATTTCCTCTGTATTTTCAAATTGATATTTATCTACTTTTGCTGTTTGAATATCCAAGTCTATGATTGCAAATAGTTTATTTATATCAAGATAGCCATCATTCTGATTTTCTGCATGTAATTCTTTAAGTCTTAGGTATGCTTTAATAACATTGCCCCTATCACCACAATTAAAAAATACTGGAGTTGGAACACTAAGCTGTTTCATACTTTTTGGTAAACATGCTTTATAAAAATTTGCATCTGGAAGCTTTTCAAGACTTCCATATTTAGACGGGTTTTTCTTAAAATTTTTTACTTCGTTAACATCACCTTCACACAAAACGACAGCCTTATTTTTTACCGATCTTAGCCTCATGATGTTCTCAATATGAGTGTTCAATTCGTCTGCTGTTAAACTCATATTGATTCCTTGATTAATTTTGGTTCAAGTTCTATCACATGAGAAGGAGTCAACGCTTCACATAATCCATAAGAATGAGTCGCTAAAATAAACTGATTATTCTTCGACCAATCCTGTAACTCATGCACTATTTCATATTGCCAATCAGGATGTAAAGCTATCTCAATTTCATCCATTAAAACCAAAGCATCATCTATTTCGTGATATTTTAGCCAAATGTATATGCTAAGTTTTTTTAGTTCCCCATGACTTAAATCTTCTGGAAGTAATTTTGTATTTCCCATTTTAAAAATAACTTTGGACAGTTTTTTATCCACAGTTATTGTTTTCTCATATAAAAAGCTATTCAATTCACTTTTCAACTTTTTAAGATTTTTGCCATCATAATTTTCAAACTCTAGGGCATTTTCAAAATCTTTATCTCTTGCTTTTTCAAAAGCTTTAATTATTAGTTCCGCTGATGCAAAATCATAAGTAAAGAAGTTTTTCAGATCATCTTTTACGTCAGAAATACGTTTAATATGATCACTATCTTTTGCAAAAATTGTTTGTTTTTCTTCATCTGATAAAAACAGAAACATCTGAGTGCTTGGAGCAGCTAGGTAAATTTTATCCGACATTTCAGTCAAGATATTAATATCAACTGTGGTTTTGCATAACAACACCCGCTCATTATCAAGATGAGTAATGTATAACATCCCTTTTTGTTTCAATAATTCAAGTAATTGTGATTTTTTATGCTTTTCCTTGGTCAGTAAAGAATTTAAATCACTATTACTATTGATGTTTTCTTCATAAGAACTTAATAAATCATGAACTGCTGATTTGTAGTCTGCCTTCGTATTTTTATCTCTTGTCATCATATATAAGTCGTGATATCCTCTAAACTCTCTTATCTTGTTTCTAAATAATGGAGTTATTCTTTGTAATGAATTAATCTCACTTTCCAGTTCCAACAAATGCGAATGTATAAATTTTAATCGTTTATTTTCCTCTACCTTCTCTTCAATTTCTTCCACATCCAAAAAAACATTAAAATCCTGCCCTTCAAAATTATTAGTGGATACAATAAACTCCAAGCAAAAATCTTCATCATTATGATTAATAGCAAATTTTGCTAAGGAAGTTGTTTCATCATCTAATGGAAAATTAGCTAGTAAGTTTACCAAATATTGATGTCTTTCCTTATTAAAAGAGCAATGCAATAAAGTGAAAACTAATTGCAATAATGTACTTTTTCCACCACCATTTAAACTGCCTAAGGGGAAGATAGTTGGAGTAAATCTTTGTTTAAACTCAAAATTTACATTTTCTAAAATCCGAAATTTTTCTATTTGAATTCTTTTTAAAAACATATAACTTTTCTTCTAATTAGCACGTTGGTTGGATTGACGAAGATATAATAAATAATTAGTAAAAATAGGAGACAGACCACATTTATTTTTAGAGCTATTTCTCATTATAACGTTTAGTTTCCAAACAAATTGTCTTTTCTGTTGAGGAAAAAAATATAAAACTTGGTATGTCTCCTATTTATTTCTTTTGAGGACATAATTCGTTTCTGTTTCCAGATTAATACTTAAATTAGGGTGAACTTGCGAATTCCAATATTCAAAGTAATAGTTGCCACTAAAGATTAGAATGTGAATTAAGAGCTAAAAATTTTGTTAAAATTAATCCAAAGGTTATAATATGAAACAATAATTTACTTAAAAAGGATTAGATTAAATGATGGATTGGCAAGAACAATTAATAATGATATATTTGTATGTATCCGAACATTATCATAATGGCCTGTGGGTATATTGTCAAAGGATGTCAAATCACAGTGATTTGAGATTTTCAGACGAAGAAGTAATAACAATATACTTATATGCGAATTAAGGGTTGAGTAAGTCATTGAAAAATAGCGTGATTAAAATTGATGATTTGATGTATCTTTCTCAGTTAATTTTCTAACATGCTGTTTTTATTAGATATAAAAATTTTAACCCTTAATT
>JAUCGK010000083.1 GCA_030378085.1 Candidatus Parabeggiatoa sp. HSG14 | reverse complement strand
CTGATGTTACGCACTGTACTTCAAATAATTTTAGGGACACCCCCCTAACCCCCCGTACACGGGTGGAACCAAACATCATTCGACACTTTGCTTTAATTTTTCTATTTTGGGACTTCCCCCTGTGTACAGGGGGTTGTGTACGGGGGGTAGGGGGTGTCCCCAAAATTTGTTATAATCAGGAATTTTGCATTCCAATTGGCAAAATAAATTTTGCACTCCAGTTTGGAAGCTATCTGCGTAACATCAGTTACTTTACTTTCGGTTTTAAATAATCACGAAAAAAATTTTGGTTTAATAGATTTTTCATTCAAGAATGGATTTGATTTTAAAACTGCTATAAATAGTGAAGAAATACTTAGGGCTGCACAAAATGAACAGCCTGATTTAATTTTGTTAGAAACAGCTATTAAAGGGAAAATAGATGGGTTTGAAACTTGTCGTCAATTGAAAAAAAATCCACAAACTAAAGAAATACCTATAATTCTTATATTGGAATCGTCAGATGTTTTAGACACAGCCTTAAAACTTGAAGTAGCGGATTATTTGATTAAACCATTTCGACAAGAAGTTATGTTAGCTCGTATTAAAACCCATTTGACCATTTGTCAGTTACAAAGAGCTAAAAACCAAAGATGACGAATTAAACCATGTTAAGCAAGAGAAAAATGATTTTTTATATATTTCCAGAGATGTTAGGTATAAATTAACTCATGTTCAAGGAGCAGCAGAATTATTAACTGATGTTACGCACTGCACTTCCAAAAGTGAATATTGGAGTGCAAAATAAATTTTGCACTCCTGTTTGCCAGTTGGCAAAATAAATTTTGCACTCCTGTTTGGAATCTATCTGCGTAACATCAGGCGAATCGGTGGGTTTCGTACCTCTACCCACCCTACATTTCAACTTATGTATAACGATGAGTGGTTTATTCCAGGTGTCTAGTTATGGCGGAAATGGGAGACACACGGTTATGTGTCTCTACGTGATTATTGAATATAAGATGGGATTTTAAGAAAAATTTTCTCGGTGTTTAATGAAGTACTTTACCATGGGTACTTGAAATTGTAAGGTGTCTTTGTCAATCATTTCTTTGACTATTAAGGCTTTTAAGGCGGATTGTTCTTGTGAGTGCAGGGGGTGATTGTTCAGGATTTTTAGCAGCACGTCATGATGTTTTTCGGTATTGTTCCATAGTTCGGTGAAATATTGACCGCCGCTTTCAATGGCTTGGGGAATGGCGTTGGTGACATCTTTGATTTCGACGACTTTGCGTTTGCCTTTGTTGATTTGACGGATGAGTATTAGGCAGAGCAGTTGAATAAGATAAGGTTGGCAGTTTGTCCATTGGATAATGGCATTAACTGCTGTTGGGGTGTAGGTATTATCGGGAAAGTCTTCTATGGGTTTAGTGATTAATTCACGGGCGTTTAATTCGTCTAAATAACTCACTTTGACGGTTTGTGTATTAATGAGGTAGTCGCTCCAATAGGCGGGTAATTCGGTTAATAGGTTTGCGCCGCTGAAGAGTAATACCCATTGTGGGCGGTGTTGCATGATATGGCGGAAAAAATTGAGGGGCGCGTGGCTATTGGTGGTTTGAATGACGTTATCTAAACGTTCAAATTCGTCTAAGCAGAGCAAAATGCGTTTATTACCGATGGTTTTTTCTATGGCTTTAAACCATTCTTCTAACGCATAAAAGGGGTCTTGCGCTAGAATTTCTTCGTCTAGGGCTGGCAAGGTTAAGTTATGCACTTGTCTGGCTTTTTCGATCATTTGATTGGCAAAGTCTTTTGCAAAGTACTGCAAAGTAGTCTTAGTACTTAAGCCTTGTCCATCGACTAATATCGGTAAAAAACTACTTTCAACTTTGGTGGGCAGGTATTTTAACAGGGAAGTTTTGCCAGTACGACGACCCCCATAAAGTAATAATGTGGGTGGTTGGATGGCTAACGTTAGGCTTTCGATTTCTTGGATTAAGTCGAGGCGACCATGAAAACGTTCTCCAGATAAACTCGGTTCTAGTGCAGTGCCTGCGATATAGGGATTGGGTATTTCTTGGCTGCGTTTGGCTTGTTCTTCTAAACCTTTTATGTATTCAATGAGAATGCTTTGCCATTTTTTGATAATAGGACCAAATTGGGTGGCTTGATTTGAATTTTGGCTAAGTCGAATTTGTTCTGAAAGGGATTGTAGTTTGTCCAAGCATGTTTTTAGTGCTTTCTGTTTTAAATAGGGAGACGAGTGTTGTAAGGCAGAGTCTACATCTTTGCTGATATCGAGTATATTGGGCAGCAGTCCAACGCCTTTGGGAGGTGGGGAAGGCAGCCAACGCAAGTCTAAAACGCCAATATCCTGCACGATTTCGCAATAGTTTAAGGTATTAATTGCAATACCGACCATGGCTTTAGCGGCGGTTTTTTGTAGATTAGTATGGGTTGTCAGGTGATCGATAGTTTGTTTGGCGAGTGTGGGGTTGGTTTGATAGGCTTCAACAATGAGGCGATCTATAAAAGGCAGGGGTAAAAAGATAAGTTCGTCCCAATGAGTGGGCAAAAAACGTAAAGCGTTATCAGCACGGGTATTGAAAAAATACAGAAAAAAAGTTAAAATAACTTCTGGTAACCAGAAATATAAACGCAACACCCCGGCTATAAATGCCACGCCGACTGCCACGCCTAATGCCACGCCGACTGCCACGCCGAATGCCACGCCTCCTGCCACGCCGAATGCCACGCCGAATGCCACGCCTCCTGCCACGCCTCCTGCCACGCCTCCTGCCACGCCGACTGCCACGCCGACTGCCACGCCGAATGCCACACCGCCTGCCACGCCGACTACCACGCCGAATGCCACGCCGAATGCCATAATCCTTAGTTCATTCTGACTGTATATAAAATAGCGAAAGGTTTCAACTTGTGTCACTATTTCTGACCCATACGGTAATTTTAAAATCATGCTTGGTAGTCCACTTTTCCACAATATTTCACCAAGGCCAAAAAAGCCTATGGTAATTAATAAAGCCCAAAAAATCCATCCTTGAGAATCTATTTGTTTGGAAAAAATAGTTAGATATAAAAATATTCCTATACACCATCCGATTAATAATGACAAGCTTTGATTCCATAAAAATGATTCACCACTAAACAAAGAATAAGGAATAGCTACTAGAAAGGCGATTACAAAAGGCGTTAACAGATTAATCCACACCATTTGGTCTGCATAACGTTGTAAGCGTGGATTCTCAGCAAAGCTGGCGCGTTCCTTAAAGGGATTGTAATCAATATCTAATCTTGGATGGATTTCCTTGAGGTATTGGCGACAGGTGTAAGGTTTAAAAAAAGTCCAGTATAAGATTTGGAGGCATTCTTGAATGTATTTCCAGGTTCGCATGGTTGGGTTTTCCTTGTTTTTTTTTAAAGAGTGACGCTGGAGCGTCACGTTAGGCATTCCAACGCTGGAGCGTTGGAACGAGAAGGTTTTATAGTTACTTTTTATTGAGCCATTCCGTAATCTCTGCTGGGAAAGAGGGAAGCATTTCCTTTAAACTGTCCCAGCTTACAAATCCAATGAGAGCGAATATAAAGACAATTAGCAGAAAAATGGCTCCTATGTGAGTCAAAGCGTTTCCAATAAAACGGATAAGTTGCCCTAAAAAATTACCAATTTTTGGTAAGGCTTGTGCTTTTTGCACTAACCATTCTACCCATTTATCTGCTAATCTTGGTACATTTTGAGCCTGTTCGTTAAATTCTTTTTTGGCCCAATCAACTCCCTGAGTACTTTGGCGCGCATAAAATAAACAATAACCGGCTAACTGCAATAAACGCGGGTGTGATTTTCCCCAATCTCGCGCCAATCTTTGCTCTGGAACTGATAAGGCAAATTCTCCCATACTGTCTTTAGTGGCCAATAATTCCTTCACCTCTTCTTTGTTCAAATCTTTCAAAGGCAAGTTATGAACATCATTAAAAAATGACGAGGCTAACTTATATTCTTTTTTATAAACTTTAATTTGCTTGCGAGAGGCAACGATTAACATCAAGTAATGATTTCCCATCAAATAACGCATATTATTATAAAAATCGTCATCAAATGTTTTTCGATGTTTCACCAATAATTCAAAATCATCTAAACAAAGCACTGGCAATACTTTCAATGCTTTCCAACGTTTCAAAGCCTGATTAAACTTTTCCCTGTTCCACTGTTTAATGTGCATTGCTTGATATAATTCTGAATTGTTATCAACTTGAGCCGCTAATTCTTCTGCAATATATTGGTAAAAACGATTTTCGCGTGTTCCACGTTCATTGCCAAACGATAAATAAATCACCACGTATTGACTATGCTTTTGCTCGTCAATCCAATTTTTCCAGGTTTTGGAAAACCGATATAACAAACAACTTTTACCCAGATTTTTATTTCCAATCACATTAATGCTTGTTGGCTGATCAGCAATCATGTTATGAATAAGATGTTGTAAGTTATCACGCCGCCCCACAAATGGGCCCCCGATTTCAATATGACCACTTGTTACAAAAGGGTTTGCTAATTGATGCTTCTTTTTTCGTATCATTTGATTGTCCTTAATTTATTTTTTTGTCCCAACCCAAGTCTCCCAACCAAGATGGTGGGTTGAACGTCACAAGCTCCGAAACGTAGTTGCGTTATCGCTCTGCCCGCCCTACGAAATATACTTTTATTTCAAATATTTAAATACTTGTGTATAACGATAAGAGCCTCCCATCGTATCTTCTCTAAATTCTGGAGAGACTAAATCATTATCGCTTGAGCCAAAAGCAACGAGGGATGCAATAACCTGGTTTATGGGAAATGCTTGATTAGATGCACTTTTGCGCCCAAGATTATCTTCTTCATGTGTGAGATGTTTATTGCTTGCCAAGGAATTACAAGCAGAAGTAGATTTTCCTTATAACTGATGTTACGCAGATAGCTTTCAAACTGGAGTGCAAAATTGAGGACACCCCCCTAACCCCCCGTACACAGGGGGAAGTCCCAAAATAGAAAAATTAAAGCAAAGTGTCAAATGATGTTTGGTTCCACCCGTGTACGGGGGGTTAGGGGGGTGTCCCCAAAATCTGTTACAATCAGCAAAATTTCATTTTGCACTACTCTGGTATTCACTTTTGAAGTACAGTGCGTAACATCAGCTTATAATATAGACATTCAGAAAAATAACTTTAACCTCGAAGACAGGTTTCTAAAACCTGTCAGGTTTGGTGTGTGAAATTATTTATGTGAAAAACTATAGATTACGGAAACCAGGAAAACCTTAGACACCTGAAACAACTGCCAGAGGTATTCCCTTACAGCTTATTCCAGGTGCAGATTCAGGGTATATTAAGTTTGGTAGATTTTTACAAATCATCTTGGATTTAGAATTGGATTTCAAGGAGGAGTCCAAACTTTAGTTTGGCAGGTAAAGACGTATATCTTCAAAAAGTGTGGGTAAATTTACTCAAACCTGACAGGTTTTGGAAACCTGTCAGGTTTTTTCCACAGAATTTAGAGAAGATACCATGGGACTTTAAATTATTCAGTGATTTTTACGGATTTGGCACTGGGGTTATAATTGAGAGCATCCAATACTAGCAATCTTAACTTAGTGTGGGTAAATTTACTCAAACCTGACAGGTTTTGGAAACCTGTCAGGTTTTTTCCACAGAATTTAGAGAAGATACCATGGGACTTTAAATTATTCAGTGATTTTTACGGATTTGGCACTGGGGTTATAATTGAGAGCATCCAATACTAGCAATCTTAACTTAATGGTGTTTTTAATCCTTCTAAAGGGGTGTTTTTGGTATCTGAAAAGTATTCACCACAATCAAAACAATGGTGAATTTGTCGTTTTTCACCATCACCAACAGTATATGTCGTATGTGGCTTGTGATTTTCAGAATTACATTTAGGACAACAAAAAGCAATTAAGGCTCTCGGTTATTATTTTTTTATATTATACTATTCAGCTATTTTGTCAAATCCATTAATGACCCCTATTATTAGAAAGAAGTAATAAAATGAGTGAAGAATTTGAATTTGAAATTAATGAGAAATTGGATATGGAATTTTTTTAAATTATAGCTTGATAGTTGGTAAAATATCCGATGAAAGGTTTACTGTGATGCCAAAATTGACTTTGGATACCAGTTCGACTTGAGCCAGTTGGAATTAAGGCCAAAAAAGAATTAAAACCAGATATTTCTGTTAAATAACTGATGTTACGCAGATAGCTTCCAAACTGGAGTGCAAAATTGAGGACACCCCCTAACCCCCCGTACACAGGGGGAAGTCCCAAAATAGAAAAATTAAAGCAAAGTGTCAAATGATGTTTGGTTCCACCCGTGTACGGGGGGTTAGGGGGGTGTCCCTAAAATTATTTGAAGTACAGTGCGTAACATCAGTTAAATAATAAAAAATACTCACTTAAAACCCAGCTTTGGTATACCAGCGTTTAGCTTCTTCTAAATCTTTTTCCACTCCCCTTCCTTCTTCGTATAATTGTCCTAAAGTTGCCTGGGCTCCTGTCAAACCTTGTTCAGCGGCTAAACGAAACCAGTACACAGCGTTGGTATCATCTTGTTCGACACATTCACCTTGCATGTACATGAATCCTAAGCCATGTTGTGCTAAATCAAAACCTTGTTCAGCAGCAGTTTGCATCCAACGCACAGCCTCTTTTTGGTTAACAACCATTCCTAAACCATTTTGAGCCATAACTGCAAGGCGAAATTGAGATTCCAAATTGCCCGCTTCAGCTAACGGAAACAACAATTGATAAGCACGAACAAATTGTTTTGTTTCAAATGCTGCTATCCCACTGCGTAGTGCCATGATTTCTTCAGTAGACATTCCCTCTTCTGAGTCTTTTCTTTTAGTCATTTTAATGAGTCAATTATTCAGTTATTATGGTTTTTTTATTAAATCTTCGAGGCTTGGAAACCTCAAAGATTTAATCCCAAATATTTTCATGAACATTTATAATTAATCAATGTAAGTACATCCACCCATATAATTTTGTAATACCTTTGGTATAGCAATACGTCCTTCCTCATCTTGGTAATTTTCCATTATCGCAACCAAAGTACGTCCTACTGCCAAACCTGAACCATTTAAAGTGTGTAATAAAGTGGGTTTTTTATTCTCTGGACTGCGCCAACGAGCTTTCATGCGTCGAGCTTGAAAAGCTTCATAGTTGCTACAAGAAGAAATTTCCCGATATTTTTTTTGTCCCGGTAACCACACTTCTAAATCATAAGTTTTAGCAGCTGCGAAACCTATATCTCCCGTACACAAACTTATTACCTGATAAGGTAATTCTAAACGTTGTAATATTATTTCTGCATGTTCTGTTAATTCTTCGAGTGCTTTATAGGAATCCTCCGGCTTAACTAACTGTACTAATTCCACTTTTTCAAATTGATGCTGGCGAATCATTCCTCGTGTATCTTTACCATAATTGCCCGCTTCACTGCGAAAACAAGGGGTATGCGAAACAAACTTTGCAGGTAAATTATCGGTATTCCAAATCACATTACGCGCAATATTGGTTACTGGCACTTCAGCGGTTGGTATGAGATAAAAATTTTGTTCACAAACATGAAACAAATCGGCTGCAAATTTAGGCAATTGCCCCGTACCACGTAAGCTATCAGCATTAACGAGATAAGGCACATTCACTTCAAGATAACCATGTTCTTCTGTATGTAAATCCAACATGAATTGAATTAAAGCGCGGTGTAGCCGTGCAATTGAACCTTTCATCAATGAAAAACGTGTACCGGTAATTTTAACGGCGGTTTCAAAGTCAAGTAACCCTAATTTTGTTCCTAAATCAACATGATCTTTGGGCGTAAAGTTAAAAGTTGGCAGTACTCCCCAGCTACGTACTTCGGTATTATCATTTTCACTACGACCAATTGGTACACTTTCATGAGGAATATTAGGCATTCCCATGAGCAAATCATTGAGATGTGCTTGAATGTCTTCCAATTGTGTTTCACGGACTTTAAGTTGTTCACTAAAATGGGACACACTTTCTAACAAAGTGTTAACATCTTCACCTGCTGCTTTAGCTTTGCCTATTTTTTTAGAAATGCGATTACGTTCATTCTGTAATTGCTGAGTTTCTACTTGACACTGTTTGCGAGAAGCTTCTAATTGTGTCAAACGATCATGGTCAACCATAAAACCACGATGTGCTAATTTTTCAGTCACTTCATCTAAATGATTACGTAATAATTGTGGATCAAGCATGTTATTTTTTAGTTTCTAATTTTTAACTATCAATGAGGGAAGCTGACCAATATACAATATGATTGGGTTTAACTAAAGTTTTTAGGTGGGATAAAATCGGAATAATTTTTTCGGGAGTATCGAAAAATTCTATAATCACAGGAAGATCTAAAGATAAATCTACTAAATGAGCGGTATGAATCTTACCTGATGGGCCAAATCCACTAATGCCTCTTTCTACTGTCACACCACAGACTTGGCTTTCATCATGTAAATAATTCAACAATTTTTTGAGTTCTCCCTTTTTTTCAGTCAGGTAAACTCGTACCATTGTGATTTGTTTCATAGTTGTTTTGCTAATTGTATGCCTAACCAAGTCGCAAATAAACAGACAAAAATACTCAAAAAAATATTTAATAATGCCTTAGTCTGCTCACCGTTTATTAATAAATTAAGTGTTTCCAGAGAAAAAGTGGAAAAAGTCGTGAACGCGCCGAGCAAACCTATCAATAGAGCAGCTCGCCATTCAACACTAATCAATCGTTCTAGCATAAAGACAGATAAAAATCCCATAAGCAAGCAACCCAACACATTAACTACTAACGTACCATAAGGGAATTCCCTGCCTAATAAGGTATACACCCCATTTGACACCCAAAAGCGCAACAATGCTCCTATTGCACCTCCGGTAGCAATTGCAACTAAGCGAACCATGTTTTCGTGTAATGAATAATATAAAAATGTAAAATGTAATATGACAAATTGGGATTTTCGATTATCATCTTTAATTTAGTCAATTTTCTTTATCATGCCCTTTACTCTTAATGAAGTCCGCAATTGTCTATATTGTTGTTTTGCTATACTATATTTATTTTGTGGGGAAAGACGTACTACATACCATTTTTTATCACTCGTTTGAATAATGTGTACTTCTTCTGCAATTCCTTTATTTTTAATCCTTTGCACTAAACGTTGAGCTTGATCTTCAGTTTTAAGACTAGCCGCTTGTACAAACCATCTTTCTTCCCCGTTTGACTCAAATATTGTGGGCTTTTCTGGTTCTTCATTAGGAACAGGTAGTTCTGGGTGCATCGGTTTGCCTTTCAAATCAAGAAAAACAAAGCCTCGCGGTAAAAGACGACGTTGATTCAATGTTAATTTTTTTTGAGGATGGACAGCTTCATCTAGTAATGAATTGTTTCCATCCAATTCCCCCGATTTTTGGCTTGTTAAAGGTGGTAAGGGAGAAGTATCTATATCAGAAGAAAAACCTAATACCAATTTTAAAAGACTATAAATAAATAACATCAATAAAAATAATACAACTCCCCCCACAATACGTTGCTTAGGATCGTAGGATTCAGTAATGGATCTGCGAATATTATGCATAAGCGGAATTTGGAATTAACAATTGGGAATAGAAAATAAATTTAATAAGTGCGTTCCCAAATAAAATTTGGGAACGATATTAAATTAACTCTATTTTTACATCGAACTCAGGTTATTATTGTATCACTGTCAACTATTGTGTGAACTCAAAACAATTTATTTAAGAAAAAAGATTTGGTGGGATTCAAAGAATAAAGGAAAAACAAAGATTATAAGGATTTTTGGTATCTTCTCTAAATTCTGTTGAAAAACCTGACAGGTTTCCAAAACCTGTCAGGTTTGAGCAAGTTTACCCACATTTTTGAGAAGATACGATTTTTGCTTGTTCGCTGCTTTATCAAAATTAATTAACTCAAAATTACTCAAAATACCCCAATTGCTGCAAAGTACGTTCGTCATCACACCAACCTTGTTTAATTTTAACCCATAATTGTAAAAATACTTTACACGACAGCATTTCCTCCATCTCCTTTCTAGCAGCTTCTCCTGTTGCTTTAAGTCCTTGACCTTTCTTTCCAATGACAATGATTTTTTGTCCCTGACGTTCTACCCAAATAAGGGCACTTATTTTTGTCAAATTTTTTTTGCTTTCAAAATACTCAATTTGTACTGTAATTTTGTAAGGTAATTCAGCACCCAAACGACGAATTAACTTTTCACGTATAATTTCAGCGCACAAAAAACGCTCAGAGCGATCTGTGAATTGATCTTCTGGAAATAATTTTATTGATTGAGGTAGTAAACTTATAACTTTTTCTTCTAACTCAACCAAATTATTACCTTGGCGAGCCGAAATAGGAATCACCTCGACAAATTTATGCTTTAAAGCCATCTCTTGTAAATAAGGCAATAAAGTCGCTTTATTAGAAATCTTATCGACTTTATTGACACCTAAAATCACAGGCACTTTGGATTTTGGATTATTAATTTTGCTTTGAACATAAGTTGAAAGAACATAATCATCATCCAAAGTCCATCTTCCAGCCTCAATCAACCACACAATGACATTGACACCTGAAATACTACGAGTCGCTGCTTGATTGAGATAACGATTCATCGCATTGTGTTGATGCTGATGTAATCCAGGTGTATCCACATAAATAATCTGAGTATTGCCAATCGTTTTAATGCCTAACAAACGATGACGAGTCGTTTGTGGTTTACGCGAAGTAATACTCAATTTCTGTCCAAGCAAATAATTAAGCAAAGTCGACTTACCCACATTAGGCCGACCTATAATAGCTACATAGCCACACCGCTCTTCCATAATCTATTTACTCTGGTAATAGGTAATGGGTAATCGGTAATTGAATCAAATTTAATATTAGCAATGACCGATTACCAATGACCAATTATCAAAATCGAATTTATTCAATATTTAAAATACGCAAGGCTTGTGCTGCTGCGGCTTGCTCGGCACGGCGACGACTTTCACCCATGCCGTAAGTGGGTTTTGCGCCTGGTACGATACACTCTACTTCAAACTCTTGGGCATGAGGTGTCCCACCAATAGACAACACTTGATAACTTGGTAGTGATTGTTGTTTAGCTTGTAAATATTCTTGTAATCGCGTCTTAGGGTCCTTGATATGGTGTCCTGACAGACTATTGAGTGGTGCTTGCCAAAGTTGTAAAACCACGGTTTGACATACTTCCATACCGCTATCCAAATAAATCGCACCAATCAAGGCTTCCACAGCATCGGCTAAAATCGAAGCACGTTGCCCACCCCCTGTCTTTAATTCACCAAAGCCCAATCGAAGATATTGGCTTAACTCAAGCTTTTGTGCAATTTGAACTAACGTATCCCGTTTAACAAGATTAGCCCGTAAACGAGTTAATTCACCTTCACGGGCTAAAGGAAAACGCTCAAACAAAGCCTCTGCAACAATACAACTCAATAGCGCATCACCTAAAAACTCTAAGCGTTCATTATTAGGTAGCCCCACGCTACGATGTGTCAGGGCCATAGTTAAATAATGTTCTTGCTTAAAGTGATAGGCTAACGCCCGACATAACTTGCTATAATCTGGCATGAAGGAAATGTAAAATGGATAATGGATAATGGATAATGAATATTACATGATATTCACATTTTACATTTTGTATTCATAAACTTATGGAGCTGAGACGAAGTTTTCAAAATTGATAAGAAAGGAAATATTTCCTATCAACGGTTTGGTTTGCTGATAAGTCACTGTGATTTCAACAGAGCCATCATCTCTAATAATAGTGATTTTTTGCCCGATGTTTTCCCTGTTAAACAGCTCTTCATCAACATCTTTGTCACTCAAATATCCCAAAAACATGTTTTGGATTGCACTATCCGTTTTTTGAGCAATTTTTGGTTCCTCCTTGATTTTTTCCAATGCACTTGCCACCGTCCAGTTTTCCATATACAGTGGAAACAGTTTAAAAAAAATCACCAAAACAAAAATGAGTATAACGATAAGAAATAAGAGTGCTAACCCACTCATACCACGTTGTTGATATCTATTGATATTCATTAGTATTGAATCCTCAATTTAAAGAAATGTAAAACTTAATTAATTGTGAATAACGGATTTTTAATCCAATTAACTAATTCCCAGTTGTACCTCATTTTGCACACAAGAACATTGAGGGCTTTAATTCCCTCGCAAAAATTTTTGCGTGTCAATCAATACGTTTACCTATTCGTTCCCAACCAATAATATCGCCATTATTTAAATCCCAATTCATCCAAATAAAAAAAGCCTTACCTATCAAATTTTCCTCTGGTACTGTACCCCAAAAACGACTATCTTTACTATTATCACGATTATCACCAAGTACGAAATATTCATTTTCTGGAATAATCCATCTTCTAATGGGGGCATTTACGTTTTCTTTCATTACCAAAATCAAATGGTCAGCACCAGGTAAATACTCTATGCGTTGTTCCCTTCCCGTCATATCACTACCCGCACCAATACCTATATATCGCCCAGAAACTTTTTGATCAATAAGATCATTATTGATATAAAGCGTTTTATTGGCATAGTGATACTCTACTTGATCACCAGGTAAACCAACCACACGTTTAATAAAAGGAACGGTGGGGTCTTCCGGATACCGAAATACAACCACATCACCACGCTGAGGTTCGCCTATATCAATAACTTTGCTATTAATCACTGGTAACCTAATTCCATAACTAAACTTATTGACTAAAATAAAATCTCCAATCAATAAAGTCGGCATCATAGAACCAGAGGGGATACGAAAAGGCTCAATCAAAAACGAACGCAATAATAATACAATCAAAAAAACTGGAAATAAAGAACGTGCTAAATCTACTACAAAAGGTTCTTGATTAGCTTTATTAAGCTCAGCCTCAGTTGCCGAGAGGTTGGCCCTCACACTCCTTCGTTGAGGTGCTAAAAATAATTTATCAACTAACCAAATTAATCCACTTGCAACCATTAACAAAACTAAAATTGTTGCCAAATCCCAATTCATAAAATATAAGATAACATAAGGTTAATGGTTAATGGTTGATGGTTAATGGTGAATGGGTTTAATAATAAAATTTGATGACCCATTATCCATCACCCATACCCATCATAAAAAATTAATCCGTAACCCGTAAAACAGCTAAAAAAGCTTCTTGAGGAATACTGACTGAACCCAACTTTTTCATACGCTTTTTGCCTTCTTTCTGTTTTTCAAGAAGTTTTCTTTTACGACTTACATCCCCACCATAACACTTTGCCGTAACATTCTTACGAAAAGCTTTTACCGTTTGACGGGCAATAATCTGATTGCCAATAGCCGCCTGAATTGCCACATCAAACATTTGTCTTGGTATCACTTTTTTCATTCTTTTAACAAGAGCACCTCCCCGCAACAAACTTTTTGAACGGTGAACTATAATAGACAAAGCATCGACATGCTCACCATTGATAAGAACATCCAATTTAATTAAATCGGCAGATTGAAAACGCAAAAAAGAATAATCCAACGATGCATAACCACGACTGACCGACTTAAGGCGATCAAAAAAATCTAGTACCATTTCTGAAAGTGGCAATTCATAACTCAACGAAACTTGTGAACCGATATAATGCAACTTTTTCTGAATACCTCGTTTCTCAATACAGAGATTGATGACATTACCTAAAAAATCTGGGGGTAACAGCATATTAGCTTCAACAATAGGCTCACGCATCTCTGCAATTCGACTGGGTTCTGGTATAAAAGCAGGATTATCCACCATCAACAGCTCATTTTGAGTCGTCAAAATTTCATAAATTACTGTAGGTGCTGTGCTGATCAAATCCAATTCATATTCACGTTCCAAACGCGCTTGCACAATTTCCAGGTGTAACATTCCTAAGAAGCCGCAACGAAAACCAAATCCTAATGCTTGCGATGTTTCAGGTTCATAATGTAAAGCCGCATCATTCAAGCGCAACTTTGCTAACGCCTCACGAAAAGCATCATAATCATTAGCATCCACTGGAAACATTCCCGCAAAAACACGCGGTCTAATAGTTTGAAAGCCAGGCAAGGGATTTTCGAGTTTCGCTTTTGAAGTTTCAGTTAGCATATTTGTTAAAGTATCACCCACAGGTGCACCCTCAATATCCTTCAAGCCCAAAACCACAAAGCCCACCTCACCCGCTTCAAGTACCTCACAATCTACACGTTTTGGGGTAAAAATCCCCAACTTTTCAACCTGAAATCGCCGCTCTGTTGACATCACCAAGACTTTTTGGTGTTTAGATAAGCGACCTTGTACCACTCGCACTAACGAAATCACACCCAAATAATTATCAAACCAAGAATCAATGATAAGTGCTGCTAACGGCCCTGTACGGTCACCTTTGGGTGGTGGAATACGTGCTATCAAAGATTCTAACAGCTCGCGTACCCCCAAACCCGTTTTAGCACTTACCCGCAATGCATTATCGGCCTCAATTCCAATCACTTCTTCTATTTGTTGAATTACTCGCTGTGCATCGGCAGATGGCAAATCCACCTTATTAAGCACTGGTACTACTTCAAGGCCTTGCTCAATCGCCGTATAACAATTAGCAACACTTTGTGCTTCTACTCCCTGCGCCGCATCAACGACCAATAAAGCACCTTCACAAGCCGCTAAAGAACGAGAAACCTCATAAGAAAAATCAACATGGCCTGGCGTATCAATAAAATTTAGCTGATAGGTTTCACCAGAAAGGGCTTTATAATTGAGTGTCACACTTTGCGCCTTAATCGTAATACCGCGTTCCCGTTCCAAATCCATTGAATCTAAAACCTGTTGAGACATTTCCCGTTCACTCAAACCGCCACAGATTTGGATAAAACGATCTGCGAGCGTAGACTTGCCATGATCAATATGGGCAATGATAGAGAAGTTACGAATATTTTTCATCAATAATTGTAAATAGCTTCTAGCAAATAACCTTTGTCCAATTCAAAAAATGAATATTTATTACCGATTTTCCTTTAATACTAATTACTCTCTTTCTCTAAAAAGTTTTCAAGTAATCCAATACCAATTTTTTATTTAAGTGATAATGACAAATTTCACGTTCTCCAGCCGCCAAGACTGGTACCCGTTCACCATAACGCAATCGCAAATAGCTATCAGTATCAATGGAAACGACATTTAAGGAAAAGCCATATTCCTGTTGAAACGGTGTTAATTGCAGTTTCATTTCTTCGCAAAGGTGACACCCTACTCGTGTGTAGAGCGTCAAAGTGGGTTTAACTACCATCACTCAAAATTGTTAATTAGTTAATTAGTTAATTAGAACAATATTTATGTTTTTTGTAATGGTCAATAAGGAATGAGGATTCAATAAAATACGAAAGTTGAAACCTGACAGGTTTTTAAAACCTGTCAGGTTTAGCATCAAAAATTTTGCAAATTATTAAATTCTCATTCCTAAGATATTGAACATGATAAGAATTCAGAACGACATATAAAGCTTAACATCATTTTGACCACTACAAATATTTACTTTAAGGGAGCTTTAATGCTAAAAATAAGGGAGAATGTTGTCGATGGACCAATACGGGTACCGTTTTCGCGTTCAACCCATTCAATATTTCTTTGAAATGCAATACATTTTTTATATTGATATTATCTATCATCATAATCACATCAAGACGATTCAAACCCGCGTCCCAAGAAGGGCCTTCCTCTACTTGTTGTACCAACACTCCACCTTCAACAACGTCCAAACTCAAACGCTGATTTTTTTCTAAATCTACTACTGTTAAACCTAAAAGGGGAAAGGAAGACTGACGTAAAAGGGGAGCTTCGGTATAATGGGTTGCAGCTAATTGAATCTCCTCTTCTTCTGGCAGCTTTGCAATGGTCATTTTTACCTTTACCCGCTGACCTTGTCGTATTACAACTACAACGACACTTGTTCCCACCTGAGTACTACCTACAATTGGTGGTAAATCTGCATAACGTGCTATCTTCTGCCCATTAAAAAACGTGATGACATCACCTATTTGTAAATTTGCAGTCATTGCTGGACTGTTGGGTAATACTTTGGCAACCAGAGCACCTTGCGGTTTATCCATGCCAAAAGATTGAGCCAATTCTCGGGTTACTTCTTGAATATAAATTCCCAACCACCCTCTTGACACTGCCCCTGCGACTTTCAATTGTTCAACCACTTCAACCATGACATCTACTGGAATGGCAAATGATAAACCCATAAAACTACCAGTGCGACTGTAGATTTGCGAGTTAATTCCAATGACTTCCCCTGCCAGGTTAAAAAGTGGCCCACCTGAGTTACCGGGATTAATAGCAACATCGGTTTGGATAAAGGGAATATAGGTATCATCCGGTAAACTACGGCCTTTAGCACTAACGATACCAGCGGTTGCTGAGTGCTCAAAACCAAAGGGAGAACCAATGGCTAGTACCCATTCACCCACTTTAAGGTTTTGGGTACTGCCCAATTTGACGGCGGGTAAGTCAGTGGCATCGACCTTCAGTAATGCTAAATCACTGCGTTTGTCGACCCCAATGAGTTGGGCAAACAATTCGCGCCGATCAGTGAGACGGACAATAACTTGCTCAGTGTCTTCAATAACATGATAATTGGTGACAACATAGCCATCTGCGGAAAGAATAAACCCCGACCCTGATGAGATGGCGGGCGGCCTTTGAAACGATTCATTGTCCTCTTTATCAAAAAAATGACCAAAGAATTCTTGAAGGGGATTATCATGAGGCAAACCTGGAATGCCTTGATAGGGTGGTTTGTCCTTTACAGTTGGCACATGGGTCGTTGTACTGATGTTGACGACAGCGGGTCCATATTGTTCAATTAATTGGGTAAAGTCTGGGAGCTTCTCTGCTTGAAGGTTTGATAGCACCCCAAAAAAAAGAGTTAGCCCGAGTAAACTGCTTAGGGAGTGGATATCCTGCATCGACGAACGGTATCTCATAAATAATTCCTTATGAGTAGAAGGAATAATGGATAAAATAAAATTTAAAAAAATTATTTTTGAAAAATATTTTACAGTTATTATCTTTAGTTTCCATAACGTATAAAAAAATATATAAAAAATTCAATCAATATTTTCCTTTTTTTCCTTAAAACTTTAATTTAAAATCATTTAATAAAATTTTTTCATTGTAAATTTATTTATTAATAAATAACTAATTATCGAAGTGAATTAAGGATTAAAATTTTCCTGAATTGTTGAAAAATTAACTTTCATAGCCCAGGGATATTTCTCCCAATCCTTTAATAATCAGGATTTCTTAATGATTTATTTAACTCTATAATTCGTATTATTACTGGCTGATAACATATCTTTTTAGATATTTTGATAAAAATTTGATTAGACAGAAAAAAACCCACTATTAAACCAAATAAACCTGCTAATATCAAAAATATTTCTGAACTAAATAGCCCCTGTTGTTGTGCTACCAAAATTTCATAACCAATCATGGCCAAAAAAAAACTCAATAAAGGCAATAAATACAAAACTACTGAACTTTTAAGAAAAGATTCTTCCCTCAAACCTAAAACAATTTTATCGCCCACTTTTGCACCTTGATGGTTAGCAACGACAATTAAAGTTTTTTTTTCTCTTAGCCCAAAAACCAAGTTACCCACACCACATCCTTTGTTACCCGCACAATGATCACAGTAGCTTAAACGTGCAGTTTGGACAACCGCTTGATTATTAGAAATTTCAATAACGATACCCAATTGTTCTAGCATACCTTACCTTTGTTTTCGTGTTGGAACGAAAGGCCAAATTGTTACAATAAAATAAAAATTACACATCACCCTACTTAAAATTTATACAACGCTTATTATGCCTTAATTTTTACAATAAATGTAGTGTTCAAT
>JAUCGK010000082.1 GCA_030378085.1 Candidatus Parabeggiatoa sp. HSG14 | reverse complement strand
TTACGCAGAAAGCTTCCAAACAGGAGTGCAAAATTTATTTTGCCAACTAGAGTGCAACCTTTGCAAAATAAATTTTGCACTCCAATATTCACTTTTGGAAGTGCAGTGCGTAACATCAGTTAATAAAAAGAGGATTAACCAATGAGAATGCCACAAAACCACCCATTAATCCGTGTGAAATTTTACAAGAAAAATTTCTAAAGTCTTACTACATAACAACCACTGAACTTGCTGAAAAGATAGAGCTTTCTGAGGTATAACTATGTCCCAGTCACCTTTTCCAGGAATGGACCCGTATTTAGAATCCAATAATTTATGGCCTGATGTTTACAATAGTTTAATCAATATATTCAGGGAACAACTGACACCATTTTTAATACCAAAGTATGTGGCGGAATTAGAAAGCCAATTAATTATTGCTCAAAAAGAGAAAGATACCTTCAGTGCGATACCTGATATCACCATTACTGGAACAACTTCTGATGACTTATTGAAAGAAGAAGCTGAGGTAGCAGTCACGATTGCCCCTGCTCCCTTGAAAATAAAAATTCCTAAACCAGCACCTACTCGTGTTACCAGTATTTATGTGAGACGTATTGAGGGAGATGAGTTAGTGACAGTCATTGAATTACTTTCACCTGCTAATAAGCGTCTCGGTAAAAACCGGCATAAATATATGCAGAAACGATTCTCTTTTCTCGACTCTTACGATGTTCATTTTGTTGAAATTGATTTACTACGGCGTGATCCGCGAATGCTTTACGAAGATGAATTGCCAGAAACGAATTATATAGCAATGGTAAGTCGTACCCATCAAAGACCCGTTTGTGATGTGTGGCCCATTAGTATACGGGAACCATTACCAATACCTTTGCAACAACCTGATAAAGATGTGCCATTAGATTTGGGGAAAGCATTATGCACTGCTTATGAAAGAGCGCGTTATGAATTGCGTATTAATTATTCTTCTCCCGCTAAGCCGCCTCTTAAAAAGGAAGATGCTGAATGGGCAAAAAATTTAATCAATTTATCGTTAGAATACCTTCAAAATCTCGGAGAACAATAGATGAAAAAAGTCGCTTCATTACGTTATGGAGTCATTTTTAAAAAAGCGTTTTCACAGCCTGATATTTTTAAAGCCTTCGTGAAAGACTTTATCGGAATTGATCTTAAAATCAACAAAGTTGAAATGGAAAAACAGTTTTTTCCAATTATTGGCAAAGTTGATACGCGCTTTGATTTATTTGCGGAAGATATTAGTAATCGGGTTATTGTTGACATTCAGCATGCTCGTTATGGTGATCATTATGACCGTTTCTTGCATTATCACAATGTCGCTTTGTTAGAACAAGTTGCGAGTTCGGAAAATTATCACCCTAATTTGAGGGTGTTTACAATTGTGGTTTTAACTTCAGGTGATAAACACAAAGTTGATATGGCAACAACTGACTTTGCGCCCAAAGATAATAAGGGTGTGCCTTTAAACGAACTTCGACATAAAATTATTTTTCTCTCTCCAAAATATGTCACCGATGACACGCCTGAACCGTATCGTGAATGGTTATTGGCGATTGCAGACAGTTTAGATGAAGAAGTTGATGAGACAAGCTATCAGCACAAAGAGATACGCCAAATTTTTGATTTGATTGAACAAGATGCCATTTCGCCGACAGAACGTTTTAAAATGAAAGACGAGTATGGCATGGAGGAGATTCAACGGAATAAGGTATTAGAAATCGCTCGTAAAATGTTAGCAAAAGGTATCGATCCGGCTACTGTTGCTGAAATCACTGGTATTTCTCCCGATGACTTAGAGATGAAAATTGAATAAAACCGGCAACTAAACCTGACAGGTTTTGAAAACCTGTCAGGTTTGGCTGAAATGATTAAAGCTTCATTATTCATTAATTTTACTTGAGGAGAAGCTTCTTAGATAGTGAAGTCTGGGAAAAATTAAAAATAACAGATGAAACTGAAATATATCAAAATTGAAAACTTTCGTGCAATTAAGGAACTTGAATTACCCTTACATCCACAACTCACAGTGCTGCATGGTGATAATGCCGCTGGTAAGACTGCCTTGCTAGACGCTATAGCTGTAGGGCTTGGTTCAATTTTGACCCATTTGCCTGAAGTAAGTGGTATTAAGTTTAAGCGACATGATTTAAGACAAGAGACTCAAGAGCAGAAAGCACCTTACATACGGGTAGAATTAACAAGTGATGAAGATGTGCAATGGGATCGTATGGAACGTCGCGATAAAACCAAACACACTGCGAAAAAATTACCAGATACAGTAGGCTTGAAGCAACTTCATGCTTATCTGGAAGCTATTATTAATGGTGTTCAAGACAATCAACCAGTTATATTGCCAGTAATAGTTTATTATGGGACAGAACGTGCTGTTTTTTCTTCCACTCTAGAGACAATAAATCGTAAAAAAATTAAACGTTTCAGCGCATTAAATGAAGCTTTAGAAAGTAAGGCTAATTTTCGTGGTGCAATGGAATGGTTTGTTACTAAAGAAAGTGAAGAAGCTAGAGAAAGTAAAAAACGTCATGATTTGAGTTATAAGTTGGATGAGATTGAAATTGTCCGTCAAGCCATTGAAGGTACTATTAAATCATGCAGTAATTTGCGTAGCGAGTTGAATCCACCACGCCTATTAGTTGATTTTCAACATAAACAACATAATAAACAACCAGTCACTTTAGAAATATCTCAGCTCAGTCATGGTTTTCGTACCATGTTAGCACTTGTGATGGATTTAGCACGACGCATGGCACAAGCTAATCCTCATTTAAAAAATCCATTACATGAGGAAGCGATTGTACTTATTGATGAAATTGACCTGCATTTGCATCCCAAATGGCAACAAACTGTCTTACCAGATTTAATGCAAACTTTTTCTAAAACTCAGTTTATTGTGACTACGCACAGTCCACAAGTGTTAAGCACTGTACATAAAGAAAATATCTGGCTGTTAGAAGACTGTGAGGAATTAGGAATTTGTACTTATCGTTCCATCACAGAACCTTATGGTGCAGAAAGCTCTGAGGCGTTACATAGTCTTATGCACGTTGATTCACGCCCCCAAAATCTTCCCGAAGTTAAGGAATATAATCGTTACATTTCTTTAGTCAATCATGGACAATACGATAGTGTAGAAGCACTAGAATTACGCTCAAAGCTAGAAAAAGTTCTAGAAAAAAGTCAGTTTAACCTTGCTGACATGCTCATTCGCAAACACCATGCCTTAAAAAAAGTGTCAAGCTCATGAGATATATCAACAAACCATCTCAAAAACAAGGTCCATATTGTCTGAAAAGGCAATTTGAACAAGGTGTACCAACTAATCCTCAAGCAGCTTGGAAAAGGCTAAGTTGTAATAGATGCAATCAAGAAATAACAAATAGCTATTTACGTCCAGAACAATACCATTTATGTGCTTACACAGAAATCAATTTGGGTGAGTTAGGTTGTCATATTGAACACATCAAACCTAAAAGTCGTTACCCTGAATACACTTTTGATTATCAAAATTTGGTGCTTTCCTGTTTTCACAGTGATGAACTGCAACATTACGCATACGCTGACCGTTTTGGGGGGCATTTCAAATGTGGTGATAAAAGCAGAGGGGAAATAGATAAATATGATCCAGATTTATTTATTTCGCCTTTACAAGAGGAATGTGAAAATTATTTTAGCTATGAAGTGAATGGTTTAGTTGAGCCAAATCCTAATTTATCAGCAGAAGAAAAGGAACAAGCAATTTATACCCGTGATGCCTTGAATTTGAATGCACCTTATTTAGTAAGAGAAAGACGCAAAGTTATTGAAGAAATGCTACCTATTATTGATGATTTACTGGATAATTCAGAGGCATTACGTTACTTTGCCGATACTGATTTATGTGTTACCAATGGCAAACTTAATTCTTTTCATTCTGCTCGCTTACAGCAATTTGAAGAATTAGGACAACAAGTATTGCTACAAAGAGATTGTTTTGAATAACTTTATGATTTACAAACAAATAATAACCATAGCTCTCATATTTATTTCCCTTGCAATCTTCGCAACAGAAGAACCAACATGGTGGCAAGAACGCCAGGCTAGAGACGATATTTATTATCCTCACGATAAACATGAAGCAACTATGCAGCAAAAAGGGGATACCTGTTTACTTTGTCATAGTTTTGCTAAAACAACCATACGCGATCCCAAAATACTGAATAAAGTTAATGTGATTGCCAATGAAGCCTTAGCTCCAATTTGTCATGAATGCCATAAAACAAATATAGAAGCTCCTTGGGATTGTAAAGTTTGCCACCCGAATCCAGCCACTATTTGGCCACAAAATCACCAATTCGATTATACCAACCATCATGCGACTGATGGTGAAGATGAAGCGGCTTGCCGAGAATGTCATATTGAGTTAAGTTTTTGTACTGACTGTCATTTTAAACGCAATAAGCCTGCCCAAGTTCATCCTTTAGGTTACCGTAGTTGGCATGGTTTAGAAGCTCGTAGTTCTGCCCTAAATTGTGGTCGTTGCCATAGTGGCATGTACTGTCAACGCTGTCATCGGGGGCAAGGTAGATAATGGAGTCCAAAATTTATTTTGGACTCCAATATAAAAAACGCTATGAAAAAATTAATCTTTCTTATAATCATACTCTTAATGGGTTGTAATGGTGATGATAGTCAAGACGATAATCTCACTCATTTAATTGTTGACAGTTCACATGGAATTGATGGGGCAGCTTATGGTTTGGCAGATTGCGGTGCTTGTCATGCGATTAATATCATTCACGAAACCTTAAATATACGTGATATAGTTGCTGATAAAGGGTTTGCGACTTGTATGGGCTGTCATGGTGATAATGGTACGAGTGAATTACGCGCTTGTCTCATTTGTCATAATTCCATAGATTTACCACATACTCCCTGGCAATCTGGTCATTTTACCCATAATTTCAATGATGAAAATAGTAGCGATAAAGACTGTGTCACTTGCCATGTTAGCTCAGATATGAACGGTCATTTTGTGCCTGAAATTGATTTAACCAGTTATCCGAATGTGAATGGTCATCAGCAAGTCTATAATACTATTAGTGAATTTTGTTTACGTTGCCATAACCGTGACAATCCTCAAGTTGGTTTTGAAATGAGTGAGCAAACCTATAATCATCCTTTAATTGCCATGCAAGATAATTACAATTTTGTTGATAAACATGGTTGGATAGATGGCATTGGTACTCGCACTTATAACGGTTTACGTTCTGATTATCAATATGCTTCTTTAGTGGAATGTACTGATTGCCATACCATGCACGGTACTAATAACAAGGCTTTAATTATTGATTATGCGGGCAAAGGGGGTTCTAAGTTGTCCTCTGATTTAGAAAATTATCCAGTGACTATAACAGATGGTAACTCTGCCCAATTATGTGTATTATGTCATCAAATGCAGGATATTATAGAGCAAGGTGCCGAAAACACCGGCAATGGTTTAACGGGAGTTCATGCTGTATCCGAAGATTGTAGCATTTGTCATTCTCATGGAGAAACGGTACAAGCTGGTTTATGAGCTTCTTTCAATTTGGAATCTAAACCTTCAGATTTGGACTTATTTCAATGAGCTATATTCTAAAGCATTTTGATACGACACTCATAAAATTTAATCTGATCTCAAATGTGATAGAGGGTTTATCTGTAACGATTCTTGAGATTGATGACAGATATAAATCATTCTTTCCTATTGATTTAGAGCAAACAAATGATGGCTTGCTGGAATGGCTAAAAAGACGAGTCATACCTAAAAATAGAGCGTTTGTTGAAAGCTTTCTTGCAAAACTTGGACTTAGTGTTAATGACACCAAAGGAATCATCAACATTTGCAAAGGGCTATCGCTTAATGATTGTTATTGGATTGTCGAAGATACTTTTTATGGGAGCTTTGCTAAATACAATTTATATGACAATCGTTTTGATCGCATCTTATCGGCGATAGCATATACTGGTTATGGTGATACAATACGAAGTGATTTTGCTTCTACACCAGAGCTAACGACAGATGGTATGCTGGCTAAATGTTGGCGACGGATAAATGGCAAAATAATCCTTTACAAGGCGGGTTCCACTGGTGCTGCAAATACAGGAAATGAGCCGTATTCAGAGTTTTATGCGTTTCAAATAGCTGAAACAATGGGATTGAACGCGGTAGAATACAAATTAAGTCAATGGAAAGGACGACTTTGTTCAACATGCGAATTATTTACTAACAAAGAACTTTCGTATATTCCAACCGGTAGAATTGTGACGGGATGGGGAGCGGTTATAGAATATTACAAGGAGCTTGGTGAAAGCTATTATGAGTCACTTATAGATATGCTGATTTTTGATGCAGTCATTTGCAATAGGGATAGACATTTTAGCAACTTTGGCTTGATTGTTGATAATAAAACCAATAAAATTGTAGATACAGCTCCCATATTTGACAATGGTTTATCGCTTTTCAACTATGCAATGGAAGATGATTTAGCGGATATAGATGCTTATGCTAAAACGAGATTGATGGCAACTTCACAGGATTTTATGGCGTTTGCAACAGAGGTGATAACCAAAGCACAGCAGCAAAAATTGCAACACTTGATTAATTTCAAATTCAAAAAACATTCACGCTATAATTTACCAGCTAAACGGTTAAAAATTATAGAGCATTTTATCCAAAGAAGAGTGCAAGAACTTTTAAGATAAGATCAGAAAACCAATACCTCGTAGGTTTACCTTAACTTAATGACAGAATTATTTTTTAACTTAAATATTGACTATTTCTCGTTCCCACGCGCCAGCGTGGGAATGCAGTCAGGACGCGCCAGCGTCCCAGTAGGGTTTGGAAAAATCCACGTCGGTATAATGAAAATAACAATTGAATATTCGCGACGCTGGCGCGTCGAGACTGGATTCCCACGCTGGCGCGTGGGAACCAGAAGAAACTATCTGCGTAACATCAGTAACTTAAATATTGACTATTATGAATAAAACTATACTTTGGATTTTCGTTCTTGTTATCATTCCTATTTCTGTGAATGTCATATCTGATTTAATTTTTGAGCATTTACTTAATAAGGATTCTGAGACAAAAGTTGGCAATGAAAACTTTGAGCCACCAGCAATTACTAAAACACCAAGTATTGTTGATGAAGTGTCAAAAGTTGGTGGTAAAATTACTGTACCTCAAGTGCCAAAGATTGACAAGAAAACGTTTGAAATACCGAAAATTATTAATAAAAACACTATTTCAGTTGATTTTTGGTTAAATGAAAAGGGTAAAACGTATTTTCAGAATAATCAAGCAGTGGTTGTGCGTTATAAAGTTGAAGCGGCTAATGAACAATCGTTGTTTTTTAGTTTGTTTAATCGTACTTCAAGTGATGGTGTTTGGTCGCCTTTGTTAGAAAATCAGTTAGTTAAGGTAGGTAAATTGTATTCTTTTTCAATGGTTAAGGTTAAATCCTCGCAGTTTGTTACGCAGGGTTTAGAATTGCGTTTACAGGCGGGAACGGAGTACTTTTTGGCGGTTGTGAGTGCTGAAGCTAATGGCAATTCGGAATTGGCTCGTAAAGAGTTGATAGTTGAGGTAGGGAGCTAAGTCTACTAGACCTGACAGGTTTTGGAAACCTGTCAGGTCTGATTCATATTGTCAGACTAAGGAACGTGCATGAAATAATATCGACAACTAGACCTGACAGGTTTTGGAAACCTGTCAGGTCTGAATCCAAAGGAGAATTAAAAAATGTCAAAATCTATTATTTACAGTTTATTAACTATTTTTATCGTTGTTAGTTTAGTAGTATTTTTTTATACTAATCCAGAGCAAGTAGAAACAACCAGTACCACAAGAAGTATTAATCTGGCTACACCACCAGAAGTAGATAAAATCTCCATCCAACTGGAACATTCCTCTTCTGTAAAATCACTAGCCTTTTCTCCCGATGGGAAGTTGGCTTTGTCGGGTTCTGGTGATAACACGCTGAAACTGTGGGAAGTCAATAGTGGGCGTAAGATTCGCTCTTTTAACGGACATTCAGATACTGTAAATTCAGTAGCCTTTTCCCCCGATGGGCAGCTGGCTTTGTCGGGTTCTTCTGATAACATGCTGAAACTGTGGAAAGTCAATGCCGGGCGTGAGATTCGCTCTTTTAGCGGACATTCCTCTGATGTTGAGTCAGTAGCCTTTTCCCCCGATGGGCGGTTGGCTTTGTCGGCTTCAATAGATGGTTTGCTGAAACTGTGGAAAGTCAAGAGCGGGCGTGAGATTCGCTCTTTTAACGGACATTCTGATGGTGTTTGGTCAGTAACCTTTTCCCCCGATGGGCGGTTGGCTTTGTCGAGTTCTCATGATAACACGCTGAAACTGTGGGAAATCAATAGCGGGCGTGAGATTCGCTCTTTTAACGGACATTCTTCTCCTGTATATTCAGTAGCTTTTTCCCCCGATGGGCGGTTGGCTTTGTCGAGTTCTCATGATAACACGCTGAAACTGTGGGAAGTCAAGAGCGGGCGTGAGATTCGCTCTTTTAACGGACATTCTGATTTTGTTAAGTCAGTAGCCTTTTCCCCCGATGGGCGGCTGGCTTTGTCGGGTTCTGGTGATAGCACGCTGAAACTGTGGAAAGTCAATAGCGGGCGTGAGATTCGCTCTTTTAACGGACATTCTGATTGGGTTTGGTCAGTAGCCTTTTCCCCCGATGGGCAGCTGGCTTTGTCGGGTTCGCAAGATGGCAGTAGTCGGCTGTGGAATGTGCAAACGGGAGAAGAAGTGGCGCAGATGGTGAGCTTTAAAGATGGTGAATGGGCAACGGTAACTGGGCAAAATTATTATGTAGCTTCTGCAAAGGGTGAACAATATATTAATGTCATTTCTGGTAATCAAACAAAAAGCATTCAAGACTATCCACAATATCAAAATTTTTATCATCGTCCAGATATTGTCCAGTTAGCTCTGCAACTTAAAGATATAGAACAAATGATTGCCCAAGCAAATCAAACCGAAGTCGTTACAGTAACCCCTGAGCCATCTTCACAAATGACACCACCCGCACACCGTTTTGCCCTCATAATTGGCAATTCCAAATACCAATACTATTCCGAATTAGACAATGCAGTCAATGATGCCAAACGTTTAGCCCAAGTATTGAAGAAACTTGGTTTTAAAGTCACTTTAGCCACTAATTTAAAACTAAGTAAAATGAAAGCCGAATTCAGAAAATTCCGCAAGCAACTCCGTTTGCATAAACAAGCAGTTGGACTGTTCTACTTCGCTGGACATGGCACCAGAGATGGCGATTCAAATTACTTGTTACCCATTGGCACTAATAGCGATTTAATGCAAGAATGGGGAAAATCTATTCACGTTAGCCAAATTGATGAATGGAAGCAAGAATTAGAAACCACAGCCATGAAAACTTCGTACCTCTCCGATATGATGAAAGCTGCGGGCAATCAAGTCAATTTAATTTTTTTAGATGCCTGCCGCACCATGCCGTTCACTAACATACGTGGATTACGCTCTGGACAAATGGCTTTGCCCCAAGGACTGAATGTCAAACAAGCTAATTCTGGCTCCCTCATTGCCTACGCTGCCAGTTCTGGACAAGCCGCAGCCGATGGCACCGGCAACAATAGCCCTTATATCAAACATTTGGTTAAATGGATGCAAGAGCCTAATATGCGTCTGATTGATATACTCAGAAAAGTACGCAAAGGCGTTGAAACAGAGACCAAAGGCAAACAAAAGCCCGATTACGATGATGAATTGGATGAACCGTTTTATTTTATTAATTAAGACCTGCCAGGTTTTTAAAACCTGGCAGGTCTGTTTGGATATTTTGCAACCAACTAAGGAGTAATCACTATGAAAATTTTCATATTCTTATTATTTATCCCAATAATGGCTTTAGCAACTCCCTGCGAACAAGCAGATGAATTAGTTATTGAAGCTTATCATTACCCCCAACAGCAACAAATGTTATTGGGGGAAGCATTGGATTTATGCCCAACTCATCCAACTGCTAACAATAATCTCGCTGTTATCCTTGAAGGGCAACAAAAATATGAACAAGCCTTAAAATATTACCAACAAGCGATAAAAGCGAAACACAAAGCGGCATGGCTTGGCGTTGGCAGTATTTATTATCAGCAAAAACAATTTCCATTAAGCTTGGAAGCCTATTTGCAGGTTTGTAATGAACATCCCATAGCACGTCAACGGGTAACGGAATTATTGCAAGACAATCGCTATAAAACCGCTGATGAAGAAGTCATACTCAATCAACACAGTTTGCAATTGCTTTACGATTCATACCGCTTACAAACCCTTTATCAACAAGCGACTTCATGTCGTCAAAACTTTCGCTCAATTTCCACCAATAAAGAAAAACTGCGTGCAATATTAGCTCCCTTTGCTAACTTTGAAGCCCTTCATTTCCAAACTGGAAAGCACGACTTAAACCAAGTGAATAATACTCAACTCAATGAAATTGCCAAAGCTTTAGCAAATATACCCAAAAAAGCTATTAACATAAAAGGACATGCTGATACACAAACTTTTGCAGGTAAAACCCAATCAGAAAGTGACAGACTAAATTGGGAACTATCCAAAAACCGCGCAGAATCAGTAAAACAAGCTTTGATAGAACGTGGTATCATTGGTGATCGAATGAGTATTTACGCTTATGGAAATAGTGTTCCTTTGGTGAAAGGGAATAATTCTGAGGCTTTTGCTAAAAACAGACGGGTGGAAATTGGGGTTGAGTAAATAGTTGACATTTAGGAACATGCACGAAATAAATTCCATAATTCTGTTAAATCCTGTTCAAACACTCTAAATTATGAAAAAAACGATATTTATTATATTTTTATGGACTAATGTTGTCGCCGTAGAATTGCCCCCATTACATCATCCGGTAGGAATCTCTCCACCACAAGAGATGCAATTACCGAATGAGTTTGAATTAGATAAGGATGGTTTATTGCAATGTATAAGCTGTCATGGCATTAAAGATATTGCCGATCTGCCATTTGATGAAGTTGATGTTAAAGCTAATAATTTCTTCAATGGTGGGCCTTACCAACAATTAACGGACTTCTGTTATCAATGTCATAAAAAAAAATCAGCCCAACGGCTAAACATTCACAAAATGTACAATGTGGGCAAAATTGACAAGAAGAATTGTGATTACTGTCATTTAAAAGCACCGGAACCAGATAAACCATCGGAGAAATTAGAATTTAGATTACCCAAAGAGAAGTTATGCTGGGGTTGTCATCTAAAAACGCCACATTTAAACGCTTTAACGCATAACCGCAAAGTATCGGCTGAAATGCTTAAAATCATCAAAATTTCAGAACAAAAACATAAAGTGATTTTGCCATTAGGTGCTGAAAATAGAGTGATTTGTATCACTTGCCATACTGCCCATGAAGTGGGCGTTTTGAATAGTCATTCTGCCAGTGGTAAACAGGTTCGCGGCGGTGATGTTAGCAAAGGGGTGATTTATCGCTCCCATAGTTGGAATAAAGTCTATCAAGCAGATAAAGAAGAACGCATTGCAGAATTAAAGATTAACCAAATTCCTAAACTTAGCTATCAACGATTAGAACAAGAAGTATTACTACGTTTATCCGCCAAAAACGGGACTCTATGCCGATCCTGCCATCAATTCAAAGATTAACACAAAGGAGTGCAAACTTTAGTTTGCAAAATAAATTTTGCACTCCAGAATTCACCATTAAACTAAACTCATGTTCAATAAATTAAAAAATATCCCCAACAATCAGAAATTCCGCTATTTGATAATTACCATGTCAATAGCCTTATTTCTATCGCCTTTTTTACTAATTCCCCAACTAGCCGGTAATGATGATTTATGTGGCACGCTCTGTATGCGGCGGTTTTATCTCTATTTTCCTGGTATGACACTAGATGATTTATGGTCACATATTCAAGTGGCTTATATTGGTTTTGCATTCTTGCTGCTGATTTTTACAGTCACTTTCTTTTTTGGGAGAATCTGGTGTAGCTATATTTGTCCAGTGGGCGGTGTGCCAGAAATGTTAAGTAGAATGCTCAATGATCGTTGGAAAATTGAATTTCGTTCTTTGCCGCAAGTACCGATTCGCTATGGTTATTTTAGTGTTTATCTGGTGGTGTTTCCAATGTTGGGAGTTAGTGCTTGTACCTTGTGTAATTTTATTACTGTACCACGTATTTTTGAAGCTCTGATTGGTGAATTTCGGGGATTTTTATATATTTTATCAGCTGTTGGATTAGCCAATTTAGGGCTGTTTTTAATTTTGGGAGTCTTTGCTAATAAAGGCAGGGCTTATTGTCAACTGTTATGTCCAATCGGAGCTATAGATGCTTTGGTGAATCGTTTTAGTGCTAAATTACATTTTACCCGCCGCATTCGAGTGGAAAGAAATCGTTGTACGGGTTGTAATATATGTGCTAAAAAATGTATGTGTGGTGCGATTATTATGCGGGATAGAATTGCTATCGTGGATCAACTGTCATGTATGTCTTGCCATGAATGTGTCGATGTTTGCGATTGGAGTGCCATTGATTGGCGGCATAATCCGATTGACAAAAGCCCTAAACGTAAGAAAAAAGGCGTTGACATTCATCCGCAACCGATTTGGGTGAGTGTACATAAACTGAAACCGAAATCATTATTGCATATCAATTGGCAACGAGTATTATTTATAATTGCTTTAGGCATCACTTTTGGTTTTATTATAATGACCCAAGTTATTGCTGCTGAACGCTATATTGACCCTGATGGTTGTTTATCTTGTCATGGTTTGGTGAATTTGGATTACATAGACGAACAAGGCTTGATGCGAACAGCAAGTATTAATACCGAACATTATGCTTCTTCTTTGCATGGTAGTGTGCCTTGTCGTGATTGCCATCGTAAAATTAGTGACTATCCGCATGATCCAAAAAATGGAGCCGTTGATTGTGCTGCCACCTGTCATTTAGAAGAACCCTCAAAAGGTGAATCTTATACTCATGCTGATATTGTTGATGAATTTAGTGATTCAGCACATGGCGAAGGCTGGACTAAAAATTTAACAGCCAGTAATCGGTTAGAAGAAGGCGATTTACCTTCTTGTCGCAGTTGTCATAATAATAGTCTGTATATTTCCACAGAAAAAATTGAACTCTTTCAAACCGCTTTTGAACACCATGATCAGGCTTGTGGTAATTGTCATCAAGGGACGGTATGGCGTGATAGAATTGGAGGACATATTTTACGGCGTTTAGTTGGGGCAAGATGGAATAAAACGGAAGCGAATAAATTATGTATAGATTGTCACGGCGATATTGCCAAAATGCAACAAGTGGAAAAGAGTGATGATAGTAAACCAAGTGTCGATTTTATCTTAGCCAGCCAAACTTATGAGATGACGTTGCATGGGCGTTTGTTGGTGGCTGGGATTGAAGAAGGCGCGTCTTGTAATGACTGTCATGCGCCAACTGGCTTGAAACATGGCGTATTATCTGCTGAGAAACAACATGCAACCACTCACCCAAATCAACTGAGTAAAACTTGTTCGCCGTGTCACGCTTACGCAAACAATCCGTTAAACAAGGAATTTGTGTTGACTAATTTGCATAACATTGAACAGATTCCTCCCAATTTTGAGCTTATGCCATTTGATTTAAGTATTTATTTAGAATCAAATTGGTATCGTTCACTGATAGTCATGCTGCCGTTAATCGTTCTGTTAGCAATTGGCAGTTTATTATGGTCATTATTTGTTAAACCCAAAAAAAATAGTCAAGTTGAACCGTTATTTGGGAGTAAACTTTTCCAAAAATTTATGATTAATGTAAAATCTAAAAAGAGAAGCCAAACCTGAAGGTTTGGACTCCATAAAGCCAAACCTGAAGGTTTGGACTCCACTAATTTTTTTAGGAGATTGAACAATGCAAGTACCATTAGAAGTTTGCATCATTTATCTCGTCGCGGTGAGTTGCAATTGGAAATTCCTTTGCAAGAATTACAAACCAGAATGCAACAGAATAATTTCAATTTAAGTGCTGAAAAATTGGATGACGTTTTGGAAGATTTGGTTGATTTGCGCTGTGTTAGTCGTCAGCAAGATGTTATATACTTGACGGAGAAAGTTGTCTTAAAAGATAATTAAAATTGTAAGGTGGGTAACGCGGTTTATCGTTGCCTACCCTAGAGTCGATTATTTATTCATTCTTGAACCCATTTTTGATAAAACTTATATACCAGACTGTGTTTTTTTATGACTTATGACAGGAGTTAAATAATGATTTTACATACTGAAGTAAATCAAGACGGGACTTTAAGTGCTATGCTCCCTGCATTTTTGTGGGGAAAAAAAGTAACCGTTTCTATCACCCCTTCGGTAGAATCGAAATCTTCTTGGGAAAAAATATCTGAAATATTTAAAGAATCGGATGCGCTTGATTTTCCACGAAAGACTCACGAAGAAATTTTGAGTGAGTTAAGAACCGTCACATTTTCGTCTGTCACTGGATAGTTAATCATTGATTTGTGTTCCATGTTTTATGTTCCATAGGTTTCACATAGGGCTATTCACGTTTCACCCCGTTGGGGTTATTAGTTCTAACCCCGAAAGGGGTTAAATGTGAATAGCCACCGATGAAATCGGTGGAACTGGAATTAAAATGGCAATAACCTAGCGTGTTGACAGAGAGCTTTTTTTCTCAACATTTTTCATGCAATTTTTGTGTCGTTTGAGCGGGTTTAAAAATAGTCCTTTTTTTGGAAAGTGTTGATTTATCAAAAACGCGACAAGCCCACAAAACAATTTCAATACCTGACAGGTTTTTAAAACCTGTCAGGTTTGACTCAATAGTTGGGTAAATTATTTCATGCACGTTCCTAACTAAAATTTGAACTCCATCACAGGATTATTTACAGCAAGTAATTTTTTAATGATTTTTAATTTTAATTATGAATGACAATCCAATTTTAAACAGTCCTTATGAAGAACCGTTACGGCATTATGCTACTAATGAACAAGGTGAACTTGATTATGAATATCCGATAAAAGGTAGACGAATCTTTGCCCCTGATATTAATGTCATTCCTACTAAACAGCGCAATCAAAAAGGAATTTTTGAAATCAATGATGTCGCCGCTAATTATGACTCGCATCTCGTTAATTTAATGAGGAAAGAAGTGGGCAATTGGCGAAAAAAAGTTTATCCACAAACCACTAGAGTCACTAAAGAGTTACTGGATTTTTGGTTTAAGAATCCAGAAAGGCACGCACACGCTGTTAAAAAACTCTTTTTTGCCCAACAAGAAGCGATTGAAACCGCTATTTGGTTAAATGAAATCGCAACACGTTCCAATGCTGGGCAAAATGTGTTAAATAAACTAAAGTCAGCCTATAAAGAGGTAAGTTCGGATACGTCTCAACAATTGCCACGTATTGCGTTTAAAATGGCAACCGGTACTGGTAAGACGGTTGTGATGGCGAGTTTGATTATTTATCATTTTTTTAATCGGCAAGAATATCGGCAAGATGTGAGGTTTGCTGATTATTTTTTAGTGGTTGCGCCGGGGATTACCATTAAAGATCGTTTGGGCGTTTTATTTGTGGATAAATCCAAACACAAGAATCAAAGGACCGATTATTATGCGATGCGGGATTTAGTGCCACGCAATTTAGAATCGCAATTAGCTAACCTTAACTCTAAACTCATTATTACTAACTATCATGGGTTTGAGCAGAGAACGTTGCAGGGCAATAAACAAAGCCCGTTTGATAATAAAATCATTGGACATGATGAGAAAGGTAAAATTATCAAACAGGTGGCTAAAGAGGATTTTAATCAAACCGTTAAGCGAGTTTTGGGGAAATTTAAAACTGGGCGGCGTTTGTTAATATTAAATGATGAGGCGCATCATTGTTATTTGCCCAAGCAAAAAGGTAAAACCAAAGATACAGAGAGGGATGAAAACGCCAAAGCTTCCATTTGGTTTAATGGTTTGCTTGGATTAGCCCAAAAATTTAAGCTCACAGCAGTTTATGATTTATCGGCAACACCTTATTATTTACAAGGTTCAGGTTATACACCTTATAGTTTATTTGATTGGGTAGTGTCTGATTTTGGTTTGATTGAAGCGATTGAAGCCGGTTTGGTTAAAATTCCTTATTTACCAACAGATGATACCACCCAAGAATTAACCTTGCCAGTGTTAAGAAATCTGTATGAGCATGTCAAATCTGATTTACCCAAGAAAGGTTTACGGGCTAAAAAGAAAGAAGCGAAAGGGACAAAATTATCTGAAACCCCTCCCAATTTACCGCCATTAGTCAAGGGCGCGTTGGATCAATTTTATGTCCATTATAAGGAGTATGCGGAAAATAAACGCGAAAAAGGTGAAGCAAGCGTTGATTTGTTGACTCGCCCGCCGGTTTTTATTGCAGTATGTAATAATACGTCTGTGTCTAAAGAAGTGTATAAATTTGTCGCTGGTTATGAATTTGAAGATGAAAACGCTGAAACAAGAACGGTTTCAGGGCATTACGGTTTATTTTCTAATTATGATGAACTGGGGCGTACTAAGAAAAAAGCACCCACACTGATTATTGATTCAGAAGCGTTAGATGAGGGGGAGCAAATTAATGATGAGTTTAAAAAAATATTTATCAGTGAAATTCAGACATTTAAAAAAGAGTATGCTCAACTACATGGACAAGGCGCGGCTGAAAAAATTACTGATGCCGAAATTTTAAGAGAAGTAGTTAATACCGTTGGTGAACCGGGGAAATTAGGGGGGCATATTCGTTGTGTGGTATCGGTTTCAATGCTGACTGAGGGTTGGGATTGTAACACGGTAACGCATATTATGGGCTTGCGGGCTTTTGGCTCGCAATTGCTTTGTGAACAAGTCGCAGGGCGAGCTTTGCGCCGCATGAATTATTTTTTACAAGGCTACGATAAACAAGGCAATCCAACAACGGATAAAAGAAAAATCGTTATCGAAAAATTTCCCCCAGAATATGCCCATATCATTGGAGTGCCCTTTAAATTCTTTAAGGGCGGCACTGCGGCAACGGTGGAACCCCCTGATTATAGCCATATTCAAGCAATTCCTGAACGACAACAATCCTTTCAAATTCAATTCCCTAATATTGAAGGCTATCGGGTGGAATATGCGGATGATGAATTACGCTATGATTTTTCTGCCATTGAAAACTATGAGATTGATGGCTCCAAATTTCCGATTGAAACCACGATGGGAACCGCTTTTTCTGGAGAAGAGCAAAAACTTGCAGTCCGTGAAGTGCTAGAAAGGAGGGAGCAAGCGATTATTTATTCTCTGACGAAAGAGTTAATTTATTATCATTTTTCAGATGACGAAAATCGTCCTCATTTTCATAAGTTTCATCAGTTAAAAGCCATTGTGAACCATTGGTATCATCACAAAGTGATTTTGCTCAATATCCATGATGACAACTACAAAAAACTGTTGTATTTTGATTCGCCAAAATCCATTGTTGATCATATCAGTCGGGGCATTAATCCCCACATTAATACGGCTGAATATATCAAGCCTGTTTTTAACTATCATAATAAATTCAGTGGCACTCAATATGTGAGTGGGCATACTGTGAAGGAAGTATATCCAACTCAGAAAAGCCATGTTAATTATGTCGTTATGGATTCTGGTTGGGAGGGTATTTGTGCTAAAACTTTGGAAGAATTGGATGAAGTCGATAGCTATGTCAAAAATCAGTTTTTAGGATTCGTAATTCCTTATGTCAAAGACGGACAAGATAGGTTGTATTATCCGGATTTTATTGTTAGGGTGAAACGAGAAGATGGCGTATTGGTTAATTTGTTGATAGAAATCACTGGCATGAATAAGGATAAAGCCGAGAAAAAATGGTATGTTGAAAATCGTTGGTTGCCCGCTGTCAACGCTGTTAAAGATAAATACAGTTATGCGGAATGGCATTTTATTGAAATCGCTAACGATATTCGGAATATTAAAAATGAGTTGCTTGATAAAGTGAAAAGTTTGTTATAATTAAAACTTATTTAGGGTAATTGGCACTGGGGTCGTTGAGTGGGATTGATTAAAATCGGTAAATGGCATCAGGGCAACCATAAAGGATTGCCCCTACAAACCATCGTGTTGTGTAGGGGCAATCCCTTATTATAATTCCTGATTGTAACAGATTTTGGGGATACCCCCCTAACCCCCCGTACACGGGTGGAACCAAACATCATTCGACACTTTGCTTTTTCTATTTTGGGACTTCCCCCTGTGTACGGGGGGTTAGGGGGGTGTCCTCAATTT
>JAUCGK010000081.1 GCA_030378085.1 Candidatus Parabeggiatoa sp. HSG14 | reverse complement strand
AAAAGTTGCACACAGCGTAATTTGTTTTAAAATTATTTTTCTAAAAATTTATATAAAATCAAATATTTGGTAAAAAAAATACGATAATGTCTGAAAATCTACAAAACAATCATATTAGCACCCACACTTTTATTTTTGCCAAAAATGTCATCCAAACTATAGAAGATATGACGGGCGTATCCTTTATATTAAATGAAAATTCTTTTCAAGAAATGCCATTTTCATCATCCTTTCATATTATTGCCTATATACATTTTTCAGGAACCATTGAAGGTGATTACCTGCTCAGTCTAAATGAAGTATTGGCGGCAAAACTTATTGATGTTTATGAAGATGGAATGCTTGATGATGATCTTCACAAAATGAGAGAAGATTATGGCGACTTTATTAAAGAACTGTTAAATACTGTTGTGGGAATATCAATAGCACAACTTGAAAAAATCTTTGGAAATCTGACTTACACTTCTTGCATACTGATTTATGGTAAAATCGAATTCCCAGATATTTCATCCGGCAGCATAAAAATAGAAGGAGAAGAAGGAGAAATATTGTGTGGATTTTCCTTAAACCTAGTTAAGTTGAAAATTGGGCGAAAATTTGAAGAAGCAAAAGCTGAAAATTTTAGGATGAAAGCAGAACTGGACATCGCCTGCAAATTACAGGAAATGGTGTTACCTTCATCGAAAGACTTGACATCGGTTAAAGGCTTAGATATTGCTGCATTCATGAAACCTGCTGATGAAGTTGGAGGTGATTACTATGATATTCTTATACTTGATGAACACACGTTGATTGGTATCGGTGATGTGACAGGACATGGACTAGAAAGTGGTGTGATGATGATGATGGTACAAACGGCTGTTCGCACACTATTGATTCATGGTGAAACCGAGTTAACAAAATTTTTGAGTACCATCAATCAAGTTATTTTTAGTAATGCAAAACGAATGCAGATCGATAAAATAATGACACTGGTTTTGCTCGAATATCATGAAGGGACGTTAAGGATAAGTGGACAACATGAAGAAATTATTATAATACGCAAAGATGGTCAAATCGAATCTTTGGATACCTTAGAACTTGGATTTTTTCTGGGTGTAAAAAAAAATATGGCTGATTTTTTTTCCGAGATAACGATATCATTAGCACCAGGAGAAAGCGTGGTTTTATACACAGATGGGATTACCGAAGCAAGGAACATGGCAGGAAATATGTATGGGCAAGAACAACTTTGTCAAGCTATCAGTCAAGCATGGGAGGGTTCGGCTGAACAAATAAAAGAGGCTGTCCTGAAAGACGTTTATCAGTATATTGGAAAACAAGAGGTACTAGATGATATCACCTTAGTCGTATTCAAACGGTGGCAATAACAGAATGAGTGTCTATTTTTCTTACAATTCGTTGAAATAACATTGATTTTATCCATCAAATTACCTTGACAATGTCACGTTTCAGTTAGGGTGTAAATTTAGCTTTTTCCAAAATAAATTTTGGACTCCACAATTTCCAAAATAAATTTTGGACTCCGCAATAACGCAATTTTTGGAATCAACATTTGGAGTCCGCAATAATGTAATTTTGGGAGTCCAAAATTTATTTTGGATGCAATGTGACATTGTCAAGTTAAAGACTTTATTATTAGAGAGACTTAATGAACATTGATGATACACAACAAGATGTTTATATAGACACAAGTACACTTAGCTTTGCTAGGAGTGTCATTTATACACTAGAAGATATGCTAGGAATCCCCTTTGAGTTGAAAAAAACTTCTTTTCGAGAATCGGCTTTTTCCTCTCCTTTTAATATGATCGCATATATTCATTTTACGGGTGTTGTACAGGGCGATTATCTACTTGGGTTAGATGAAGTTTTGGCCGCAAAACTCATCGAAGTTTATGAAGAAGGGATGTCCCAAAACGATCTTCGTGAAATGCGGGAAGATTATGGCGGCTTTATTAAGGAATTGTTAAACATTGCAGTCGGGTTGTCCATACCTGAACTTGAGCAAAGCTTCGGGGATTTGACCCACGCTTCTGGAATATTAATCTATGGGGAAATAGATTTGCCCAATGTTAAGTCTGGAAATGTACTCATCGAAAGTGAGATGGGAAAAATACTGTGCGGATTTTCATTAAATCTCGCCCAAATTAAAATAGGGAGAACCCTTGAAAAAATTTTGCGTGAGCTAGAACAAATAACCAATGAAGCCAAAAGGGCACGTAAGACAGTTAAAACGGTTTTACGTCTTTTTAATTCTGCTTCAATTGCCATTACTCCTGACGGTAAAATCCTTCCAGGATGTAGCCACTCACCTGCATCAGTTATTGGACTTGATCCAGACAAAGAAATTGTGGGAATGAACTTAGCCACGCTTTTAGAACTTGATGATTCTGATTCTGATAAGTTAAACAGGGTTTTTGAAAATATCAAAGGTAACGGTCAGTTATCTGCTAAAGATATATTGTTACCAGAAAAAACTGAATTGACTAATAAACATGGTAAAATATTTAAATTAGATTGGTTACCAGTTATCAACGATGAAAATAAGTGTTTGGAAAAGCTTCTGGTTGTCATGGAAAATATTTCCGAAGCGCGTCTTCAAAAATGATGAAAAAACACTCAGTGATTTACCAATATGAAAAAGGAAAAATTTATGTCCATCAAAAGAAGACTCATCAGCAACACAATGTTAATTGTTTCAATTATCTTTATTCTTGTGTTGACTGCGATTTCTGTGATGAGCATCAACAATGTTGATAATAATGTCAAAAAATCAGAACAAAACATCCGTAATGCACTTATTGCTAAAGGAAAAACTTTGGTGAATAACAATAGTATGGCGATGCGCGGCATGGCAGAAGACTATGCCATTACTGCTGTTCAAAACCTTGTCTCATCAACCGTTAAAGATGATCCAGATATAGAATATGGAATCTATATGGACGTGGATCGGAGAGCTTGGGTTAATGCATCTCCCACAAATCCTCCTGGAAAAATGGAAGACGCTGATTTTTTGAACGATCCTATTTCACAATGGGCAGGTTCGCTAACAGCTCCCGCTTATCAAAATATTACCTATGGAGATCAAGAAATCATCGAATTTGCTGCACCCGTGATAATAATGGACGAAAATGAAATTATGGGGGTGATTCGCTATGGACTCAGTACCCATTCCATGCAGCGTGCATTAAAAGAAGCACTTGAAAACGGAAATCGTGAACGAAATCAAGCTATTGTAATATTACTGCTTTTAGGCATCTTTTCGCTGGCTCTTACGTATTTAATTATTTGGCGTTTAGCATCTACAATCACCCATCCCATCGGTTTATTGGTACAATCAACGAAAGTGATTTCCGAAGGAAATTACGATATTGAAGTTCAGCGGGAAAGCGATGACGAGATTGGTCATTTAGCAGAAGATTTTGAATCTATGCGGGTAACAATTCAGAAATATACCAGACATCTTCAAGATTTGGTTGATGAGAAAATGCAGCAAGTTCATGATATATTAAATAATATTGACCATGGCTTATTTACAATCAATTTAGATGGTTCGGTGAACAAAGAATATTCCACCCGCGCTAATGAAATCCTAAAAGTAAAAGATGTCGCCTCAAGTTCGGTGGAAGAACTTCTTCGTCTGGATTCAAAACAACAACGGTCTTTTCATCTCTGGATGGATTTAGTCAATAAACGCTATCAAAAGCAAAGATGGAAAAAACTGGCTCGCCTAGCCCCCGTCCATGAATTGACATTTGGCGATCACGATTCCATTCCAGAATATGTTTCTATTGCATACCAGAAAATCTACGATAAGCAGAACGAACTTGCTAAGATTATGATTTTGGTGACGGATGAAACAGAAAAACGTTTGAAAGACTATCAAATGGAGGAACAGCGAAAAAAACACGACAATGAAATGAATATTGTTTTGGGGCTTGCCAACACACCGCCAGAAGAAATTTCCGCATTTATGGAAGACACCACTGAGCGGATGAAAAGAATCCTGCAACAGATAAATGAATACGCACAGCATATCTCTAAACAGAAAATATCTGCCAATGAAGTCGTTACAATGACAGATGTATTGATCAATACCTTATACAGGGATATCCATACGATAAAGGGAAACAGTGGTTCTTATGGTTTTAAACTATTGTCGGAACAAGCCCACAAAATGGAAGATCAGCTTGATAAATTGCGGGATACCACGAAAACAGATGTTTTAGTGGAACTGGGAGTTTATTTAGACAATATGAATGAAGAGGTTGAAGAAATTCAACAAAAGATAAAGCTGATATTTGGTAGAGACGAAAATGTCACTATGCGTATTCCCTCATCGCATGTAACGAGTATAACAGACTTATGTATGACACTTGACAAGAATCAACATTCCCCTGAAGTGCAAGTGCTAATAGATAAATGTATCATGTTATCGTGGATGCCCATCGAAACGATTACCAGAAAATATCAAAAAATCGTCAATCGTGCAGCCCGCAAACAACAGAAAAGTATGACTTTCGTAGTAAAACCTGAACATGTTTTTTATCCTCCCGATATTTTTTCCGATATTGACGACGCATTAATTCATCTGGTGCGTAATGCAGCAGATCATGGGATCGAAAAACCAGAAATCCGCGAAGAACTAGGTAAAGGGATGGGACATATTACTTTTGAATTCACGCTCCAAGAGAACAGTCGAACCATTACTCTATCAGATGACGGAAAAGGGATTGATACAGAAAAACTCCTAGAAACCAGCATCAGAAAAGGCGTTGTTACCTTGGAAGAAACAATAAATTTCACCGAACAACAAAAACTGGCTCTCATTTTTGCGGTGGGTGTATCCACATTGGATGAAATAACCGAACTATCAGGCAGAGGAGTCGGCATGGATATTGTTCGGGAAAAAGTCGAAAATCGTGGCGGAACGATTTCTATTGATTCTAAGATAGGCGTAGGAACAACGATTACACTTATTTTACCCAAGAGTAATACTACTAACTGATGTTACGCATCCTTGTTCCCAAACTTTGTTAACTTAAGGGCAACCATAAAGGATTGCCCCTATATAAATCATTGATTTTCTGGTTCCAACGCTGGAGTGTTGGAACCAGAAAAAAATCCCGAACACCTATGATTAGCATGGAGTCCAAAGCTTTAGCTTTAACAAGAACTCGCCAAGTTAACACTTTTAATTTTAATAAATTATCCAACGGAGGTAAAAATGCCAAAAACAGTTGTTATCGTAGATGATTCCAAATTTCTTATCAAAAAAATCGTGGCTTTTTTTGAAAATGAGGTAAAATACGAAGTCGTGGCGCAAGGATATGACGGCAATGATGCGGTGGCATTGTATCGCAAGCATCAACCAGATTTAATTGCGCTTGATATTACAATGCCTAATAAAGACGGGCAACAAGCAATGGAGGAAATTTTTGCCGAGTTTCCCTCAGCAAATATTCTTATTATTTCCGCAGTACGTGGAGATACCGTACTTGAATGTATGGACAGTGGGGCAAAAGGATATATTGAGAAACCATTGCGATTTACGGATCCTGAATTTATTCAGGATTTTAAAGAAACCTTGGATGAAATATTCACCTAAACACAGGATACATTTCATGAAAGGAACTTATCAATATTTCATCAAAACTACCATACTGATATGGGGCGCAATATTTTTTGTTCAGCCGATTTATGCTGAGCGTTTATATGTTTTTTATCCCTCTACCGTGCGTACCCAAATCATGCAGAAAAAATTGAGTCAGGCGTTACCTGGCATTGAAGTTAGAGTATTTGGTAGATATAGAGATTTCAAAGCCAAAACCAAAGCCGATTCCCCAGACGCGATTCTCTCAAAAGCACCAATTATCGAAAATTTGAGAGGGTATTTAATCAAACGAAACGGTACTCGCGATGATGAAACCGATGAATCTTATGTGCTTCTTTCCGTTGGTAAAAGAATCAATTCTGCCAATATGACTGCTACAACCATAGGTGTGTTTGATATTCTCGGCAGAAGGGGTATGAAAAAATTTATAGGCCAATATTTTTCAGTAACGCCCCGGCTCAAGCGGGTATCAAAAATGGAGGACTTATTGCAATTGCTAACTTTTAATATGGTCGATGCTATCCTTATACCGGAAATCTATGTCGCATATTTCAAGGAAATATCCAAATTGCACTTTATCAAAACTCCTGTCTATGAAATGCGGGTGGGCATTATTGCACTGGCCATAAAATATAGGAGAAACACTGACCATATTTTAAGACGTTTTAGCAGCATGAACGATAACATCAAAACACTGCTAGACATTGACAAATGGGAGGATGCACGATGAAAAACACGGCCTATAGGAATTGGCGAACAGCATGGCGATGCGTTTGTTATTTGTTTGCCATAACAGTTTTAGTGTCTGCCTGTGTCCAGCCAACAGTAAAAGAACCTCTTTTTATCATAGATAAAGAATCTCTTACTGACATGGATAAAGAATCTCTTCTTGTTATCCGAGTGGCGGGAAAAAATTTTGAGCAGGTTGTTTTGGGCTTATCAGAAGAATTAACAGATGATTTTTTTCTACACGAATTGATCGTTGATAAAACCACTAAAAAACATCAAATCGCTTCAAAAATAAAGAAAGTTTCACCAAAAATAGTGGTACTGATGGATAACATCTCAATTAACCTTTATAAAGGATACCAAAAAGGATTACCTCAATCGGTGTCGATCATACCTTCCGTTTCCGTGATGGCTTCTTTTATGGATATGGCAATTAAAAATCTGGAAAATGCAACGGGTATTTTTTATGAAGTGCCACTTGTCACCAGTGTTGTGAATCTTCGGGCTATTTTATCATCCAACTCTTTTGATAAAGTGGGTGTCGTACATAGGGAATTTATGTACCCTGCTATCAGTTTTAACCAAAACTACTGTGTCAGAGAAGACGTTGAATTGATAACGTATTCAATTCCAAATAAAGGAAATATTCAGTCAGAATTGAAAACTGCCTTGAATAAATTGGGAAAAGAGGTTAATGCCTTTTGGATACCCAATGACAATAGGCTCATTAATGCAGAATTGTTCAACTCTATATGGATACCTTTTGCAAAAGAATTTCAGAAACCTATCATTACAGGGGTTGAAAGTCTAATTGCTCCCAAGTTTAAATTTGGCACTTTTGCGGTTATTCCCGATCCGGTTCAACTGGGAACCCAAGCCGCCGAGATTGTTTTTGAGGCGATGGATAATGATTGGGAAGTGGAAACGGGAGAAGTGGAGCCGCCACGTTCGGTGTATAAAATTATTAACTTAGAACAGGCGGAAGGTTTATTTAAAGTTAATAAAGAAAAACTTCAAAATATGGTAGATAAAATTTTGACCGGATCAAAGACATAATCATTCAATCTCCTGTTTGAAAAAACGGGAGAGAAAATACTTAGAAACGAGGATTTTATAAAATCCCAAACTAAGGATTTATCTGATTGTAACAGATTTTGGGGCACCCCCTAACCCCCCGTACACAGGTGGAACCAAACATCATTTGACACTTTGCTTTAATTTTTCTATTTTGGGACATCCCCCTGTGTACGGGGGGTTGGGGGGCGGGTGTCCTCAAAATTCGTTATAATCAGGCTTTTTTGTCATTTCGACGATAGGAGAAATCTTACATCAACTAAGCCTTTGGGTTAAAAATGTACTATCGTTGTTTAATTGTTTAAATCCTGCTAATCCTACAATCCTGTAAATCCTGATTCAGACAATAAAAGCTGTAGTTCCTTGATTATTTCTATAACTCATTGCAATGTCGTATTACCCATATTCTATATCTTATTTTAGTGACTTGCTCAATCAGCTATTTCTACTTTCCCTCTACACAGCTTGTCTTTCTCGCTTCTTACTTAATAATCTGACTTTTGTTAAGGATGTGAAATCCGTTTTTTTCAAACTAAAGTTTGAACTCCAAAATCCTCCTATTTTCAATCATTCAAAAAAACCAAAAACTTAAACGTTTGAAGTATACCTTAATTGATAACACTTTTAATTTATCAATTCCTCTATCATTATTGAATTTAAGTTTTTCTATTATCTCACAGATGTTATGCACAGTGTTTTTACGAGACTTGATGTTTAAATTTCTAAAAAATAATGATTTGCTATAAATCATTCTATGATTTATGTTGTAGAGACGCGATGCTCGCTTCTCTAAATGCTCGCAAGAAGCCAGCAATAAGGTTTACATGTCATTGATTATTTACGGTGAGAGCCAAGACGCGAACATCGCGTCTCTACAAATCTATCGAATTACCAAAAGTCCCTTCCTTTAGTAAAGGGAGGTTAGGAGGGATTTTAGACCTGAAAACTTATGCTTCAGGTGTTTGAACGTTTTAAAAGCACGCTATAAATTTTAAAAGAAAGTGATTTAGTGATTTTTGGAGTCCAAAGCTTTAGCTTTGGACGTTTTTTTTAAATATACAGGAGAAATTGCTATGCAAGCAATAAGTAGGTGTATGAAAATGGGAAGGGTTATTTTGGCCCTTTCTCTAATTTTGACAGCAATGCCACTGCTGGCAGCAGAGAAATACGATCCAATGTCTGATCTTTCGCTGGGGGAATTGTTGAACCTAGAAAAATTTATGGTGACAGCAACCAAACACCTTATGCCCGCTCGGAAAGCCCCCGCTATTGCTGCCGTCATCACTGCTGATGAAATTCGTAATATGGGAGCCAAAGACATTAATGATATCCTGAGAAATATTCCGGGTATTGGCATATCTCGTCCCGGTACCCTTCCTTTTGATGCACGACTGGAAGTACGGGGAATTAAAACACCATTTTCAGAAAAGGTTCTTTTTCTAGTTGATGGGCATAGAACAAATAATGCTTATACTGGTTCTTGGCTCTATCCTCTTGGCAACTTGATGGTTGAAAATATAAAGAGAGTAGAAATCATTAGAGGACCAGGTTCTGCACTTTACGGTGCTAATGCCTTTATCGCTGTTGTGAATGTCATTACGAAATCCGCAGAAGATATTGATGGTCAGCAAGTTTCAGTTGGCATCAGCAGTTTTAATACACAGCATTATACCGCTTTGTTCAGTCATACAAGTGATGATTTTCAAATGTCAGGGCATTTGGATTATTTTGATACCGATGGTGCCGCCTCTCTTATAGAAGAAGATGCTTTAACTGGTAAATTCGGTAGTCTAGCTCCCAGCAATACTCTCGAATTTGTAGAAAAATTAGATTTTGGATTTAAGGTAAAATATCAAAATTTTAGTTTTAACGGCAGAGGAATTATTAATGAATATGGACCATATATTGGAACAGGACGCGCTCTTAATGATGAAACTGTTCTAAAATTCAACCAATGGCTTGCCAATCTTAGTTATGCTAAAAATTTAACGAATAAGTTAGATATAAAGGTAAATTTCTATACAGACCTTTATGATCAGGATACTTACATTGAAATATTTCCAGAAGGCTTTACTGGAAAAAATGATAAAGGATTGATTGGAAATCCGATCCTAAAAAATAGAACCTTGGGCAGCGAAGTCACAACAAATTATGTTTTAGGTAATCACTTGTTAACAACAGGGATTGGATACGAGGAAGTTAAAGAATATGATATTGGTGGTGTCAATAATCTTGCTAACCCTTTTGCAGAGCCAACACCAATGACTGAAAAGTTTGTTAAAGCTGTGACTAGAAAGGTAGGGGCATTATACCTCCAAGATATGTGGACAATAACACAGAATGACTCGTTGACATTAGGAATAAGACACGATGACTATGGTGATTTTGGTGGAACAACCAATCCACGAATTGGTTATGTGCATGAATTTAAAAACAACTCCACTTTAAAATTTTTATATGGAAGTGCATTTAGAGCGCCCACCTTCAATGAACTTTATATAAGGAATAATCCAGTTGTAGTTGGCAATGCTGCTCTAAAGCCAGAAAAAATAAATACTTATGAAGCTAGTTTGGAATATCCTTTTTTACGGCATTATACCTTACGTCTCAGTTATTTTCATAACGACATAGAAGATATTATTAGGGTAGGGACAAAACCGGCAATTGATAAACCAGCACCTTGGATAAATGTAGATGGTAAAACACAAGTAGATGGTGCTGAAGCTGAACTACTTTTTAAGTTCTCATAAAGATAACTATGGCTATATTAATGGTAGTTATCAATATGGAGAAGACGAGAAAGGAAATGTTCTTCCTTATACATCTCATTGGAAAACCAATGCGGGCTTAAATTATCGTCTATTTAGATATTTGAATGCCAATGTAGGTATTTCATGGGTAGGTAAACGACCAAGAGCAGTTGGAGACCCAAGAGATGATTTAGATTCAAACACGCTGGTTGATCTCACTTTGATTGCCAAAGGATTTTATAATACCCTCGAATTGCGTGGCTCCGTTTATAACGTGTTTGACGAAGATTATCGGGATCCAAGTGATGATATGCGGATTCCAAACGATCTTCCTACCAACAGCAGAATATTTTTACTTGAGGCTCGTTATAAATTTTAATAGCAGGTAATTTTTGGAGTCCAAAGCTTTAGCTTTGGACATTTTTTTAAAATATACAGGAGGATTTTCAATGAAAAAACTGATAGAAAACCTTAAAAGAGCAAGACTTATTCTTGCTTCTCTTTTGGTTTTGATAGCACTTTCCCCACTGGCATCCTCACTGGAAGAATCGGAAGAATACGATGTATTTTCCGAGATTTCATTGGGGGAGTTAATGGACATAGAAAAGTATATGGTGTCCATTGCTACCAAAACTGAAATGACAACGCAAGAAGCCCCCTCTATTGTATCAGTTATTACCGGTGAAGAAATCAAAAATAGGGGGGCTAGAAATATCGTAGATGTTTTGCGAATGGTGCCAGGGTTTGATATGACCAATTCAATTATTGTACCTGAACATCAGATCAATATACGTGGACTCAGTTCCTCAGTCAATAACAGTAAGGTAAAAATAATGATCAATGGACATAATACTGGCATTTTTGACGGTTCAATCAATGTATTTTTAGATACATTACCAGTCGATCATATCAAACGGATTGAGATTATTCGTGGTCCTGGTTCCGCACTCTATGGAACAGGTGCTTTTATTGGAGTCATCAACATTATTACCAAAGATGGCGGAGATGGGCCTTCAACAATTGCTTTAGAAGGGGGAAGTTATGACACTGTAAAACCTCATGGTAGATTTTCGTATAAAAATAACGATCTGAAAGTTTCTCTTTATGCAGACTACTATTCCACAAAAGGATATGATGGCTTCGTTGAATCAGATAGAGCAACCAACTCGCCAGTGCTTGCCAGTCACACGCCCGGCAGACTCACTAGTGATAAAGATCATATTAGCATTCACGCAGATGTTAACTATAACAATTGGTATGTTTCCGGTTTTTTTCAGGATATTAATGCTAACAGCCCTACCGGAGCCGCTAAAGTATTAAGCGATGAAAATGACTTGGATTATATCTATGCTTATACTGAATTAGGTTATAAGCAACCGATAAAGAATAAAGGTCATTGGCAAGCCAGATTTTTCTATGATTATGCCAAAGCCAATAATACATTTGAAATTTTTCCAGAAGAAACGGCAAAATTGCCAGTTCATACCGGTTTTCCTGAAGGCGAAGGACTTTATGGCAATCCAAGAGTCAACAATTCCATCTTAGGTAGTGAAATGACAATGGACTATAAAGTTCATTCTGCTATTCAACTGGTAGGTGGTGCATCGTATGAGTATATTAAGCAATCCGATGTTGAACATTATACCAATTACAATGTGACGGGTAAACCGCTGGAAGTGAATGGAGTGACTTATCCAGGTTTTCCCTATCAATGGTTTCCATTCCAAGATATCTCAGAAAATGGAAACTTCAGTATAGATATAGATAGAACAGTCATGGCTTTATACACCCAAGGTATATTCGATGTTAAAAAACTATTGTCGTTAGATGAAGGTGTGAAAAATTTATCACTGACTGCTGGTGTTAGATACGATCATTATGATGATTTTGGTTCTTCTATTAATCCCCGTTTAGGACTCGTTTATGCACCAATAACAGACCTTTGGTTTAAAGTTCTCTATGGAACCGCTTTTCGCGCTCCTTCTTTTAAAGAACTCTACAGAAAAAATAATCCATCAAATATCGGAAATCCAGAATTAGAACCAGAAACGATGACTTCTTTAGAAGGACTTATTGGCTATAACTTCACCAAACATATAAAAGGTAGCCTTACTTATTTTAGTATCAAGGCTGATGATCAGATTCAGGTATCCAATAAGCATTATGTTAATATCGGCAAAATGGAATCGCAAGGTATTGAGGCTGAAATGCAGTTTCTTTTTGAAAAACAAAACTATGCCTATTTTAATGCCACCTTTCAAAATGTTAAAGACACCACTGGCACGACCATTAGTTCAACAAATGGTCAGCATTATACCCAAGCAGATTATAACCCCGGTAATATGCCTAAATTCATTGCTAATGCTGGGATTAATTATAATTTGTCCCGTTATTTACTTGCAAACGTCTCCTTAAACTATGTCGGAGAAAGAGACAGAAGCGAAGCAAAAAAATGGAATGGAGAAGCTTTAGTCCGTGCTGATCAACGCGATCCTGTTAGAATACGTACTTTACTCAATACTTCCCTCACCTTTAGAAATTTTTATCCAGGAATGGAATTTCAATTCAGTGTTTTTAACCTATTGGATGAAGATCATAGAGACCCAGATCCACAAGGGGCATTGAAATATGATATGCCTGAACAGGGACGCTGGTTTATGGGCAGATTTTCGTATGCATTTTAACCAGAAAAAGAGTGCTTTTGTTAGAGGTTCGCTATAAATTTTAATAGCAGGTAATTTTTGGAGTCCAAAGCTTTAGCTTTGGACATTTTTTTAAAATATACAGGAGGATTTTCAATGAAAAAACTGATAGAAAACCTTAAAAGAGCAAGATTTATTCTTGTTTCTTTTTTGATTTTAATAACACTTTCCCCACCGGCATCTACATCGGAAGAATACGATGTGTTTTCTGAGATTTCATTGGGGGAGTTAATGGACATAGAAAAGTATATGGTGTCCATTGCTACCAAAACTGAAATGACAACACAAGAAGCCCCCTCTATTGTGTCGGTCATTACTGGCAATGAAATCAAAAACAGGGGGGCTAGAAATCTGATAGATGTGTTAAAAACAGTTCCCGGTTTTAATTTTGTCAAAGCAACGGTCGTTCCTAATTACACAAGCAATATACGTGGTTTATTTGCTGGAACGAATAAATTCAAAGTGTTGATAAATGGGCATGGTATTAACTTCTATGGTCAAGCTGCGGGAATCCTCATAGATAAAATTCCGGTTGCTAATATCAAGAAAATTGAAATCATTCGTGGCCCAGGTTCGGCACTGTATGGAACTAATGCTTTTTTTGGAGTCATTAGTATTATTACGAAAAATGGAGGAGATGAACCTTCCAAATTATCTGTTGAAGCTGGTAGCTATAATAGTTTCAAGCCTTACGCAGAATTATCCTATCAAAATAAGGATTTTAAAGCCTATTTGATAGCTGATTACTACAAAACTGATGGATATGATGGCATCATTGAATCTGATATGGCAACTAATTCACCGTTTTTTGCGAGTCATGCCCCTAATAAAATGACCTCCCAAGGTAAACATGCTAATTTGCAAACTAACTTGAGTTATAACAATCTATATTTTTCTGGTTTACTTCATAAAACCATTGACTATGCTGTGCCTGTCGGTATTGCCAACGCTTTATCAGATCGTAATGAATACCAGACGCTTTATGCGTTTGGAGAATTGGGTTATAAGTTGCCGATAAACGATAAAGGCAATGTGCTAATAAAAGCCTACCACGATTACAGTGAATTTGAACCACTTTATGAAATATTTTCTTACGAAACGACAGCAATGGACATGCACACTGGTTTTCCGTCTGGTGAAGGTATTATGGGTAGCCCTAGAACCAAACAATCTGTTACTGGTGTTGAAATCACAACAGATTATCAAATATCTTCAAGCATTCAATTGGTAACTGGATTATCTTATGAATATTGGAAACAATTTGATATCGAATCTCATGCTAATCATAATGTAACCGGATATCCACTTGAAGTTGATGGCATTGTATATCCACCGTTTCCCTATCAGTATTTTCCAAACGGTATGACTGATATTTCAGAAAATGGCAATTGGTTAAAAGAAGCAGATAAAACAGTAATGGCCCTTTATGGACAAAGCACTTTTGATTTGAAAAAAATGTTGGCTTTGAATGTGAATAATTTATCTCTAACATTTGGTATACGGCATGATGATTACAGCGATTTTGGTTCTTCTACCAATCCTCGCCTTGGACTTGTTTACGCACCTACCAAAAAACTTTGGTTTAAAGCATTATATGGTACCGCATTTCGTGCCCCCTCATTTGGTGAACTTTATGCCCGCAATAATCCGGCTTATGTAGGCAACGAGAATGTTAAGCCAGAAAATGTTACCACCACAGAAGGCATGATTGGTTATAATTTTACCAAAAATATGACAACTAATCTGTCTTATTTCCATATCCAAGTTGAAGACATTATTGAAGGCATAGACGGTAGTTGGAACAATATGGGTAAATTGGAATCCAACGGTATAGAAGCTGAATTGAAAATAGGCTTTGATAAGTTTAAGTATGCTTACGGTAACTTTAGCTACCAAGAAGTTAATAACATAACTCATGCCAAAATCACTTCAAAAGGTGGAAAAATTTATACACAAGGTGATTTCTTCCCGGGTAGTGTTCCTGAATTGTATGGCAACATTGGTATGAATTACGATTTTTTCAAAAGACAGCTTATTGCGAATATTTCCTTAAATTATATCGGAAAAATAAACCGGAATGAAAAAAGGAAATGGGCAGGTGAAAATTTAGTACTGGCTGATTCAAGAGAACCGATAACAGCTTATACCCTTCTTAATGCCTCACTGACGTTCAAGAATTTGTTTAGGGGTTTGGAAATACAATTAAGTGGCTTCAATCTCTTTGACAAAAATTACAGAAATCCTCAACTAAGCGGGGCAATTAAATACGATATGCCTCGTGCTGGTCGAACTTTTATGGGGCGAATTTCGTATTCATTTTAAAACTTGTGGAAAATTGTAGAGACGCTGTGCGTTTCTACTTGTACCTGACGCAATCGGGAAACGCTATATCTAATTGGGAATGAGGATTTTATAATTTCCAAAACTCGAAGTTGTCAAACCTGACAGGTTTTTAAAACCTGTCAGATTTAGGATTTTATTAAATCCTGAATTCTTGGCGACAGTATTGTTAATTTAAATTAATTTAAAACATGTTTTCTATTACTCCAAAACAAAAACACATCCAAGCCTACTACAAAGAGCTTAAGGAATTTAAGAGTTTAGGGCAAACTCACGAAGGCACGGTCAAAATCGCTTTTCAACATCTGTTGGAAAGTATTGCTAAACAACATAAATGGACTCTCACCCAAGAAAATACTTTAAAAAGAGGTAAGAAAAATATTCGCTTGGATGGTGTGCTATTTGATAGTGGGAAATTACTACGCGGTTATTGGGAGGCTAAGGATTCTAAGGATGACTTAGTTAAAGAAGTCCAAAAAAAGCTGTACAAAGATAATTATCCAGATAGTAACATTATCTTTCAGGAGCCTAACCGCGCTATTGTTTATCAAAATGGGCGTGAAGTTATAGATTTATCTTTAACTGAACCGGATAATCTGGTCAAGGTTTTAGATAAGTTTTTCAATTTCCAACGTCCCGAATATGAGCGGTGGGATTTGGCGGCGGTTGAATTTAAAAGCCGAGTGCCCGAATTGGCGGAAAATGTATTGACGCTTATCCAATCTGCTCGGGTTGACGATAAGAAATTTGCCAAGGCTTTTAATGGATTTGCCGATCAATGTCGTCAGGCAATTAACCCTAATTTAGCGGATGCGGCGATTGAGGAAATGTTAATTCAGCATTTACTCACTGAACGCATTTTTAGGCGCATCTTTAATCATCCCGATTTTGCTAAACGTAATATTATTGCGCGTGAGATTGAAAATGTGATTGATAAGCTCACCGCTAAGTCATTCAATCGTGATGCTTTTTTCGATGAACTGAAGTATTTTTACAAGGCTTTAGAAGATGTTGCGGCGACGATTGATGAGTATGGTTATAAGCAACACTTTTTGAATACGGTTTATGAACGATTTTTCCAGGGCTTTTCGGTAAAAGTTGCCGATACGCATGGCATTGTTTATACACCACAACCGATTGTGGATTTTATGGTTAAGTCGGTTAATGAAATTTTGGATAAAGAGTTTGGCAAATCTTTGACGAGTAAGGGAGTGCATTTTCTTGATCCGTTTGTGGGAACAGGGAATTTTATGGTACGGCTTATGCGGGAAATTGCCAGCAAAGGTCGTATGGCTTTGAGTTATAAGTATAAAAATGAGCTGCATTGCAATGAGGTAATGTTATTACCCTATTACATCGCTTCTATGAATATTGAGCATGAGTTTTTGGATTTAATGGGTAAATACCAGCCTTTTGAGGGAATTTGTTTGGCGGATACGTTTGAATTGGCTGAAGATAAACAGGTTAAAATGTTTGCGCCTGAGAATACCGAGCGAGTGAAAAAGCAGCAAGGCACTGAATTTTTTGTGATTATTGGCAATCCGCCTTATAACGCGGGACAAATTAATGAGAATGACAACAACAAAAATCATAAATATCCGGTGATTGATGGGCGGGTTAAGGAAACTTATGCCAAGGATTCCAAAGCAACTAATAAGAATGCGTTAGCTGATCCGTATGTAAAGGCGATTCGTTGGGCTTCGGATAGGATTAGCGATGAGGGGATTGTCGCTTTTGTCACTAATAATGGTTTTTTGGATAATATCGCTTTTGATGGAATGCGTAAACATTTAGGGCAAGATTTTTCTAAAATTTATCATATCAACTTGAAAGGTAATGCTCGCACCTCTGGAGAGCGTCGCCGTCAAGAAGGTGGCAATGTCTTTGATGATATGATTCGCGTTAGTATTGGGATTACATTTTTTATCAAACACAAACAATCCAAACCACAATCTGCTGAAATTTTCGTTTATTCTGTTGATGATTATTTAAAATCTCCCGAAAAGAAAATATTTCTTGATAATGTTAATAATTATGCCAACGTTCAAATGGAACAAGTGATAGTTGATAAAAAACACACTTGGCTAACTGAGGGCTTGCATTCTGAGTTTGATGAGTTTTTGCCATTAGGTACGAAGGAAACGAAGGCAGCTAAAACAGAAGTTGAAGGAGTATTTTTTAAGACTTTTAGTAATGGCGTAAAAACTAACCGTGATGCTTGGGCTTATAATTTCAATCAAGAAGTGCTTACTGAAAACATGCAGCGTAGTATTGCTGTTTATAATGATCAGGTTGATAAATGGCAAGACTGGTTAAAAAATGATAAAAACCAAGCTATTTTTGCTAAATTAAAGAAAAGTGAGCAAAATGCTAAAGTTGATGATTTTGTGTTGTATGATGACAATCGGATTAGTTGGGGTGAAACCTTAAAAACTTTTTTTAAGCGTGGTAAAGTGGCAGAATTTAATTCTCAACAAATTAGGGAATCTTTATATCGTCCTTTTACAAAATCTAACTTATTTTTTGGTCGAATGTTTAATGAAAGAGTTTATGTTTTTCCTTCAATCCTTCCCACATCCGCCACTGAAAATGAAAATCGGGTTATTAGTGTTAAAGGTATTGGAATGAGTCAACCTTTTTTTGCGTTAATGGTTTCGGTAATTCCTGATATCCAATTTGCACCTAATGGTCAATGCTTTCCCTTTTACACCTACAACGAAGACGGAAGCAACCGCCAAGAAAACATCACCGACTGGACATTAAACCACTTTCAACAACACTACCAAGACAACACCATCACTAAATGGGCAATATTTCATTATGTCTATGGCTTATTACATCATCCAGATTATCGGGAAAAATATGCCGCCAACCTAAAACGGGAACTGCCCCGTTTACCCATGACTCCCGATTTTTGGGCATTTTCAACATCAGGCGAAAAGCTGGCTGAATTGCATTTAAACTACGAAGATGCCACGCCCTATCCGCTCAAAGCGATTGAAAATCCAAAAGTGCCGTTTAGTCTCAACCTCGAAAAAATGAGATTATCCAAGGATAAAAAACAACTGAAATATAACGACTTTCTAACTTTGGATGGCATCCCCAAGCAAGCGTTTGAATATAAATTAGGCAACCGCTCCGCTTTAGATTGGGTGATTGATCAGTATCGTATCAAAGAGGATAAGCGCAGCGGAATTATCA
>JAUCGK010000414.1 GCA_030378085.1 Candidatus Parabeggiatoa sp. HSG14 | reverse complement strand
AGTTAAGTTAATTAGGGTTTAGTAAAGCACTTCATGTGCAACAAAACTCTACATAATTTTCAAATAACTGGGCCATTGTGCCCATTTTTTATTTGTCATTCAGAAATTTAGTAAAGCTCCTCACTAAAATAACTGAATTTTTTGGTCACTGACTACTCGTTAAATGGGAAGAAAATTATTTTGTTAGAGAAAGAATTACAAAAATTGATTACCCCCATAATCACAACATTAGGTTATGAATTAATAGGGGTTGAACATCTTTCTAAGGGAGGTCACAAAGTCCTATTACGCATATATATTGATCATCCGCAGGGAATTAAACTTTCCGATTGTGAACGAGTCAGTCATCAAGTGAGCGGAGTATTGGATGTTCAAGACTTAACATATGATCATTATACTTTAGAGATTTCTTCCCCCGGTTTGAATCGGCCTTTGTTTACACTAGACCATTTTAAACGCTTTATAGGTAATAAAGTAAAGGTGCGCCTGACTCGACCTTTGAATACACAACGCAATTTCACCGGGATATTGCAACGAATACAGGATTGTAACGTGATAGTAATGGCAAACGAAACGGAATATAGCTTACCTTATGAGCAAATAGAGAAGGCACACCTTATGCCGGATGAAAAACCACACATTTGATGAAATTATGAAGTCGATTCGATAGAGGTGGTAACTATGAACAAAGAAATTCTCTTGGTCGTAGACGTGGTATCTAATGAAAAAGGCGTGAGTAAAGATGTTATTTTCAATGCTCTGGAATGTGCGATAGCAAGTGCCACGAAAAAACGTTACAGCTACGATATTGAAGTGAATGTACACATTAATCGGCATACAGGTGATTATAGTGCTCTTCGTCGTTGGCAGGTTGTTAAAGACGATTGTGTGGAGTTACCACACATTCAAATTGATTTAACAGAAGCACTTCAACAGAACTCCGATATTTCTGTAGGAGAATGGATCGAAAAACCAATTGAATCGGTAAATTTTGATCGGATTGGTGCCCAAACTGCTAAACAAGTAATTGTTCAAAAAATCCGTGAGGCTGAACGGGCGCAAATTGTTGAAGCTTATAAAAATCGACAAGGAGAATTAGTAAGTGGGGTTGTCAAACGTGTTGAACGCAATAATGTCATCCTTGATTTAGGGGGAAATGCGGAAGCACTTATTTTGCGTGAAGACATGATTCCTCGCGAAGCGGTACGACCAAATGATCGTTTACGTGGCTATTTGCAAAGTGTACGCCCTGAACAACGTGGTCCACAATTATTTCTCAGTCGCACAGCACCTGAATTGTTGATTCAATTATTTATGATGGAAGTCCCAGAAATTGGTGAACATTTTTTGGAAATTATTGGTGCCGCACGTGATCCAGGATTACGTGCTAAAATTGCAGTTAAAACCAAAGACCCACGTATTGATCCTGTGGGTGCTTGTGTTGGAATGCGTGGTTCACGAGTACAAGCTATCTCAAACGAGTTGGCGGGTGAACGGGTAGATATTATTGTATGGGACGAAAATTCAGCTCAATTTGTAATGAATGCTATGGCACCTGCTGAAGTCGTGTCTATTGTGGTTGACGAAGAAACTCATAGTATGGATGTTGCGGTACATGAAGAGCAATTGTCTCAAGCCATTGGACGTAATGGACAAAATGTACGTCTTGCCAGCCAATTAACAGGTTGGACGTTAAATGTGATGACAGACAAACAGGCAGAAAAAAAGAATGAAGCTGAAGCTCTGGAAGTAGTGCAATTATTTATGACAGAGTTAGAAATTGATGAAGAAATTGCCAGTGTTTTAATACAAGAAGGTTTTTCTACTCTTGAAGAAATTGCTTATGTACCCCTCAATGAAATGCTTGAAATTGATGAATTTGATGAGACACTTGTTAAGGAATTACGAAGCCGCGCTAAGGATGCATTGTTAACACACGCAATTGTGAGTGAAGAGAAAAAAGAGGTTCAACCTGCCGAAGATTTGCGTACGATGGTTGGAATGAATGATGAATGGGTACGGAAATTGGTTAGTCGAGGAATTATTAGCATGGATGATTTGGCTGAGCAATCAGTAGATGATTTGATGACTCTCGAAGGTATGGATGAAAAACACGCAAGTCAGTTAATTATGACGGCACGTGCACCTTGGTTTGCTGCTCAGTAATCAGTTATCAGTACGCAATAATGTGGATATTGATGAAAAATGGAAAATGAAAACGATGAGTTACCAAAATAATGGTATTTGATTTTATTATGTAATTATTTGATTTAATTTATTGTAAATTCAATAGTTTGCTTTATTAGCCTACACGAGGGTTAGCTTATCTCAATGTAAAAAATAATATGAATTTATAGTTTATAAAGTAATAAAATCAATTCGAGGTTAAAGTTTTTACTTTAACCTTGAAACTTAAATTAAATCGGTATAATGCCTATTTTTATCAACATTTTTGATAATTTAAAATTTCATGCTATAGATAATTTATTATAACAAAAGATTCTTAATCCATGGAGATGTTATAGACTTTATTATCCGTAAAATGCAATATTATAATGAATACGGAACTTATCAACACCGATAGTTTTTACTGATTGAGAAATGGAATGAGCCATCAAATTTTAGAAAAATTTAGAGTCTAAAAAAACTTAAGAATCGAAATCTATAACCTAGTTTTTTCCTGTCTTAAATTTTTTTTAAAAATCCATAAAATTTATATTTTTTAAGATGATAATGGCCTATTAAGATTTTTCACTAACTCAATAAATGTTCTGAACAAACTGAAAACTGAAAACTGAAAATGACTGAAGTGACCATAAAACAATTTGCTGACGTAGTGGGGATTCCAATTGAACGTTTATTGGCACAATTAGGCGATGCTGGGTTATCTGCCAAAAATGCGGATGATAATATTAATGATCAGGAAAAACGACAGTTGTTAACTCATTTGCGTCATATTCATGGTAAAGATATTGAAAAGCAAGCAACACCTACACCAAAAAAAATTACCCTCAAACGGAAAACCCACAGTGAAATCCGGATACCTAATGCTCAAGGACGTGCTGCTAAAACGGTACAGGTTGAAGTGAGAAAAAAACGTACTTATGTTAAGCGTGGTGGTGTTCCCAATCATCCCACAAACAATGACAATGAACATCTTGAAACAGCACAACGAGAAACTGAGAAACAACCTCCTCGTCAGCACTCAAAGGCAACTGTCCTTGAGCAAGATAAAACTAAACTTGGGGCCAAGGGGAGTAATAATATCACACGCACTCATAAAACCACAGAGGCTATTGACGAAAACAAGGCTCATGTTCGTAAAAATCAATTTGTTGATTCAAAAAAGAAAAATATTCAACAAACAACGACAGGTAAATCCAAAACGAGTGAAGAACTTACCGAGTCTAAACGCCAATCAGTTAAACCGACTGCTTTGAATTCATCACATAAAACAACAGTATCTGGAGATTCCAAGCGACCAACAAATCAATCCCCAGGTTCTTCTAAACAAGGAACTCATACTGTACAAATTAAAACTAAAAAACGCCAATCAAGTCAATCGACTGAGAAAAAAGTAGAGGATCGTGTCCCACAAGTAAAAGTTCAAAAGCGTCAATCCAATCAACCGATTGAAAAAAGGACAAAAACTCGCTCAACACAGGTTAAAGTTCAAAAACGCCAACCTACGTCTGCTGAAGTTAAACCGAATACTCAGCCAAAAAAAGCTGATGCATTCGTGGCTAAAAAACGTAAATCAACAAATGAGGATGCTAAACGTCAACCTCCCCAACGTGATAAAAAACGTCAGGTCGTCACGCCAAAAACTGCTGGTAATGAGCAAATGGCTGTACCTGATGACCATAATAAAGGGGATGGCCTCGCTCGGCGTAAAAAACAGACCAAACGTCCAATCAAAAAAACTCGAACAGTTAAATCCAGCAAAGATAATAAATCTTCTCCTTTGGACAGAAATGAGCAAGTCAAATCTGTCAAGAAACATGAGCGATTAGAAAAAGAGGGTACTGGTGATTTAAAAAGAACCAAGAAAAAGAATAAGCGAGCACCTAAACCTCCAGAACCGCAGCACGGATTTAAAAAACCAACAGCACCAATAGTTTATGATGTTACCTTACCAGAAACCCTCACGGTTGCCGAACTGGCGCAAAAAATGTCTGTCAAGGCGGCTGAAGTCATAAAAGCCATGATGAAAATGGGAACAATGGTTACCATCAATCAGATCATTGATCAAGAAACGGCAGCCATTGTCGTAGATGAAATGGGACATATTCCTCATTTACTCAAGGAAAATGCACTTGAAGATGAGTTAACTCAAGAAGAATTAGGAACTGAGGAACGGGTTAGTCGGTCGCCCGTAGTCACTATTATGGGACATGTGGATCATGGTAAAACTTCTTTACTTGACCATATTCGTGTTACCAAAGTTGCGGCAGCTGAGGCGGGTGGAATTACTCAACATATCGGTGCTTATCATGTGGATACGCCTAAAGGCACTATTTGCTTTTTAGATACGCCAGGACACGCCGCATTTACCGCAATGCGGGCTAGGGGTGCAAAAGTAACCGATATTGTGATTTTGGTGGTTGCAGCAGATGATGGTGTGATGCCACAAACGATTGAAGCTATTCAACATGCCAAAGCTGCTGAAGTACCTATCATCGTAACAATTAATAAGATTGATAAACATGATGCAGATCCAGAACGGGTTAGACAGGAATTAGTTGCTCATGAAGTTGTTCCTGAAGAGTGGGGTGGTGATACCATGTTTGTACAGGTGTCAGCAAAAACGGGGGAAGGTATTGATGATTTGTTAGAGTTCATCTTATTGCAAGCAGAAATACAGGAATTGACCACTGTTGCAAAGGGTAGAGCAAAGGGAGTCATCGTTGAATCACGTTTAGATAAGGGACGCGGTACTTGTGCCACTATGCTCATTCAAAGTGGTACTTTGCACAAGGGCGATATTCTTTTAGCAGGTAAAGAATTTGGTCGTGTGCGAGCAATGTTAAATGAAAATGGCAAGTTCATTAATGAGGCAGGTCCTTCTATTCCTGTCGAGGTTCTAGGGTTATCTAGTGTTCCTAGTGCTGGTGATGAAGCTGTTGTCGTGCCAGATGAACGTAAAGCGCGAGAAATTGCCTTATTTAGACAAGGTAAATATCGTGACATTAGACTGGCTCGTCAGCAAGCTGCAAAACTAGAAAATATGTTTTCACAAATGCAAACGGGTCAAGTAAGTACACTCCATATTGTCCTCAAAGCAGATGTGAATGGTTCTGTAGAAGCATTAAACGATGCCTTAACGAAGTTGTCTTCAGATGAAGTTAAGGTAAATATTGTTGCCAATGGAGTGGGTGGCATCAATGAGTCAGATGTCAATTTAGCTGTGGCTTCTCGAGCAATTTTGATAGGCTTCAATGTACGCGCTGATGCCAGTGCTAAACGTTTGATTAACGAAGAAAAAGTGGATTTACACTATTACAGTGTCATTTATGAAGCAATAGATGAAGTTAAAAAAGCAATTACTGGGATGCTTGCACCAGAGATTGTTGAATCAATTATTGGTTTGGCAGAAGTTCGCCAAGTTTTCCGTTCCCCAAAATTAGGGTCAATTGCTGGTTGTCTAGTTGTTGATGGTGTGGTTAAACACAATAATCCTATTCGTGTATTGCGTGATAATGTGGTTATTTTTGAAGGAGAATTGGAATCATTGCGCCGTTTCAAAGATGATATTTTAGAAGTTAAAGCCGGTACAGAATGTGGTATTGGAGTGAAAAATTATAATGATGTTAAGGTAAATGATCAAATTGAAGTTTATGAAAGAACAATGGTAGCACGTACACTTTAGATGATATAGAAATTGGTAATTAAAGAAATGAGATATAGAAATAATTTAGAATGATGTCATTCGTATTTCCAATTTCCCAATTTCCCAATTCAAAAAATGAAAGAATTTAGCCGTACTCAACGTATAAATGAGCAAATTCAACGCGATTTAGCAGATATTATTCGTAGAGAAATTAATGTGCCAAGTTTAGGAATGGTTACGGTTTCTAGTGTTGAAGTTTCAACGGATTTAAAATATGCACGTGTTTATGTGACTGTTTTGGGTGGTACCTCTTATCATGAAACGGTAAAGTATCTCAATAATTGCACAGGACGAATACGACATCATTTGTCTAAACGCTTAACCACTCGCGTAACACCAAGTTTGCAATTTTTGTATGATGGCTCAATTGAATATGGTAGCCGTTTATCGGCATTAATTGACTCAGTATTAAGTGAACAAAATAAAAAGTGAGAAAATTTCGATAGTGTATGATTGAAAATTAAGAATTTTAAAAAAATTTTCTTCATTCTCCTTATATGAAAAAATTTTGTTCAAGCCTAAATTTTTATTTTTCGTTACTACATAATGGCTAGACGACGAACTGGACGTAATGTACATGGTATTTTGTTGTTAAACAAGCCTGTTGGCATAAGTTCTAATACAGCTTTGCAACATGCTAAACGATTATTTCAAGCTCGAAAAGCAGGACATACTGGTAGTTTAGACAATCTTGCTAGTGGTTTATTGCCTATTTGTTTAGGTGAGGCTACTAAGTTGTCAGAATTTTTACTGGAAGCTGATAAATATTATCAAGCTGAGTGTACACTTGGTGTAACCACAAATACTGGTGATGCGGAAGGCGAAGTTCTACAAATTCGTCAGGTGGCAGGTATTACCCGAAAACAAATTGATAAGGTTATTCAATCATTTATGGGTAGTATTCAACAAATACCCCCTATGTATTCAGCAATCAAACACAAAGGACAAGCACTCTATAAATTGGCGCGTCAAGGTAAAGTTGTGGAGCGTAAACCCCGCTCAATAATGATCTACGATCTCACTGTGCGTAATTGGAGTTCTAATTGTCTTTCGTTAGAGGTGCATTGTTCCAAAGGGACTTATATTCGTACTTTAGCTGAAGATATTGGTGAAGCACTTTCGTGCGGTGCATACATCAGTGCTTTACATCGTTTTGGGGTGGGAAGTTACCACGATATGCTTGATTTTGAAACGTTGGAACATCATGCAGCGCAAAGTTTGGAAGCCTTAGATAGTTTGCTTATTCCAATGCATACAATACTAAAACACTGGCCTGAAGTCAGATTGTCGGCTGAGCTTGCTTATTATGTGCGACAAGGACACGCTGTGCAAGTAGCAAAATCACCCACTAATGGCTGGGTCAAATTGTTTGTCAGTAATTCCCATTCTCCTGAACAGTTTATAGGAATTGGTGAAGTTTTAGAAGATGGTCGTGTCGCTCCTCGGCGGCTACTTAATTTATAATAAAAGATGTAAAAAAATGACAGAATAACGGGAATGTGACTTTAATATTATTGATTCTTAAATTCTGTCAGAATTGAAAAAAAATTAATCCACAGATTTACCCCGATGTTAGGAGTATTACATGTTGAATGTAGAAAGTAAAGCACAATTGGTTCAAAAATATCAACGTTCCCCTAATGATACAGGTTCAACTGAAGTTCAAGTTGCCTTGTTAACGGCTAATATCGCCAGTCTTTCCGAACATTTTAAAGTTCACAAAAAAGATAACCATTCTCGTCGCGGTTTGCTTAAAATGGTTAATCAACGGCGAAAGTTGTTGAGTTATTTGAAAAAAGAAGACATGGATAGGTATCGAAACTTGATTGCCAAATTAGGGTTACGCCACTAATTGATAACTGATGACTGATAACTGAAAATGACCCTTTATAAAAAAACATTTCAATACGGTCAACATAGCATCACTCTTGAGACAGGAGAAATTGCCCGTCAAGCCGATGGTGCTGTAATGGTTAGCATGGGAGATACGGTAATCTTAGTGACTGTTGTAGGTTCTAAGAATACTGGTTCTGAAAAAGATTTCTTTCCTCTGACAGTAGATTATCAAGAGCGTACTTATGCTGCAGGTAGAATACCTGGGAGCTATTTCAAACGCGAGGGTCGTCCTACAGAAAAAGAAATACTGACTTCAAGACTTATTGATCGTCCCATTCGCCCCCTATTTCCTGATGGTTTTAACCAAGAAGTACAAGTGGTTGCTACCGTTATGTCTTTGGAACCTGAAATTGATCCCGATATTCCCGCTTTAATTGGTTCGTCTGCTGCTCTCGCTGTTTCGGGTCTTCCATTTAATGGGCCTATTGGGGCGGCACGAGTTGGTTATATCAATGAAGAGTATGTACTCAACCCTACTTTGAAGCAACTCGAAGAATCTCATTTAGATCTTGTTGTCGCAGGTACTGCCGATGCTGTGCTAATGGTTGAATCTGAAGCTACGGAACTTAGCGAAGAAATTATGTTAGGTGCTGTGTTGTTTGGGCATCAACAATTGCAAACTGTTATTGATGCTATCCGTGAATTAGCGAGTACTGCTACAAAACCCTCTTGGAATTGGCAGCCCAAACCAGTAGATGAGAAACTAACGGCTAAAATAACTGAGCTGGCAGAACAGCGTTTGCGTGAAGCTTACCAGATTCAAGATAAGTTAATACGCCGTGACAATGTCGATGCAATTCGTTTCGATGTTGTTGAACAATTGTCTAACATTGATGATTGCGATTGGACAAAAAATCAGATATTTGGTGCATTAGAAAAACTTGAGAAAGAAATTGTGCGAGGAAGTATCATTGCGAAGAAACCTCGCATTGATGGACGTGATACCCGCACAGTACGTCCTATCACTATCCGCACAAGCGTATTGCCGCGTGTACATGGTTCCGCTTTATTTACACGCGGTGAAACTCAAGCATTAGTAGTTACCACGTTAGGCACAGAACGAGATTCTCAAATCATCGATGCATTAGAAGGTGAATATAGGGAAGGCCTTATGCTACATTATAACTTCCCGCCTTATTGTGTTGGTGAAATTGGACGAATGGGTTCACCAAAACGCCGTGAAATAGGGCATGGCCGTTTAGCACGGCGTGGCATACAAGCGATCATGCCAGGAGATCAGGATTTCCCTTATTCAATACGCTTGGTATCAGAAATTACGGAATCCAATGGTTCTAGTTCAATGGCGAGTGTCTGCGGTTCTAGTCTTGCCTTGATGGATGCTGGAGTACCAATTAAAGCACCTGTTGCTGGAATTGCGATGGGACTCATCAAGGAAGAGGATAAATTTGTTGTTTTGTCTGATATCATGGGTGATGAAGACCATCTTGGTGATATGGACTTCAAAGTCGCAGGAACAACTCAGGGTGTCACGGCTTTGCAAATGGACATCAAGATTGAGGGCATTACCCGCGAAATCATGGAAACGGCTCTTGCACAAGCCAAAGAAGGCCGTTTACATATTCTCAGTGTAATGGCTGAAGCACTTGCCGAACCACGTAAGGAAATGTCAAAACATGCGCCGCGTATTGTCTCTTTTCAAATTAAGCCTGACAAAATTCGTGAAGTCATTGGTAAAGGGGGAGCGACCATCCGTGCGATTACAGAAGAAACGGGAACCACAGTCGATATTAATGATGAGGGTGTAGTAAAAATCGCTTCTGTAGATTTGATTGCTGGACAAGAAGCTCGTCGCCGGATTGAACTGATTACCGCCGATATTGAAGTTGGCAAAGTGTATGAAGGTAAAGTAGTTAAGTTAATGGATTTTGGTGCTTTTGTAACCATTCCACCGGGAAGAGATGGTCTGGTGCATATTTCGCAAATTTCCAACGAGCGCGTTGAAAAAGTAACGGATAAACTAAAAGAGGGGGAAACTGTTCAAGTCAAAGTGCTTGAAATTGATAAACAAGGTCGAATTCGCTTAAGCATGAAAGCTGTCCATGGATAATGCTTTTTATTCATTGAGTTTTTAAGAAATATCAAAAGGGACATATAGGGTCCCTTTTTTTTGTCTGATTATAATGGATTTTGAGGACACTAGAAAAGAGGAGTCGCGACTTATCTCTTGTATACAAAGGATCAAGGTGATTTTTGTATTTTCCCCAATTCCCCAAAATTCGTTACAATTTCAGATTTTAATGGGAGAATTTTATGTTTTATAAACATTTACAAAAACTGAGTATCATTGGTTTGCTATGTTACACTTCTACTTCACTGATAGCAGGTGAGGTCCATGAATTTACTTTAGATAATGGTCTTAAATTAATCGTGAAAGAAGATCATCGTGCTCCCGTTGTCGTTAGCCAAGTGTGGTATAAAATCGGGAGTAGCTATGAACAAGAAGGTAAGACAGGATTATCGCATATCTTGGAACACATGATGTTCAAAGGCACAAAAAAACATCCGCCTGGAGAATTTTCTCGTATCATGGCTGTTAATGGGGCTTCGGAAAATGCTTTTACAGGTTATGATTACACCGCCTATTTTCAAACATTGGAGAAAAGTCGCCTCCCCATTAGTTTTGAATTAGAAGCAGATAGAATGCGCCATTTGGTATTAACTGAAAAAGAGTTTGCTAAAGAAAAACAGGTGGTTGCTGAAGAACGTCGAATGCGGACTGAAGATAAACCCATCAGCTTCATGTATGAGCATTTTCGGGCAACTGCTTTTCAAACCAGTCCTTACCAAAATCCCATTGTTGGCTGGATGAGTGATATTGAAAATTACACCTTGGCTGATTTACAAGTGTGGTATCAACGTTGGTACGCACCCAATAATTCAGTCGTTGTTGTGATTGGTGATGTTGAACCACAAGCCGTGTTAGCTTTAGCTAAACAACATTTTGGGCCTCTTGAGCCTAGTAAAATTACACCACCACATTTACGTCCAGAGGTTGAGCAATTTGGCACTAAACGAATTACAGTTAAACTGCCCGCTAAATTACCTTATTTTGTCATGGGCTACAAAGTACCCACTTTGACAACTATTGCTAAGGAAAACCGATGGGAAGTTTATGCGTTAGAAGTATTAGCTTACATACTTGATGGGGGAGAGAGTGCGCGTTTGTCAAAAAATCTGGTACGAGGACAACAAATTGCGACCAGTATCGGTGTCAGTTATAGGCTTTTTAGTCGTTTAGAAGTGTTGTTTACAGTAAGTGGCATACCTGGCAATAAACATACGGTTTCCAAATTGGAAAAAGCGATTCAGGAACAGATAAAACAAGTACAAACCACATTGGTAGATGAAGTGGAATTGGAACGAGTAAAAACACAATTACGTGCTTCTAAGGTATATGAACTGGATTCACATTTTTATCAAGGGATGCAAATTGGTCAATTGGAAACGATTGGCTTGGATTGGCAGCTTAAAGACAGTTATTTGGATAATATAAAAACCATCACTGCTGAACAAGTGCTAGCAGTTGCGCGTAAATATCTGATAGACAAAAATCTAACAGTCGCTGTCTTAGAACCACAATCTTTGGAAAAAAATCCTTCTACAAAACAGCAATCAGTAACGGGAGAGGCACACTAAAATGAAAGCTTTTACTCATTTTTTCGGGAGTTGTTTGCTACTGTCTGGTTTACTATTAAGTCATTTTGCTTTCGCAATACCCACCATTCAACATTGGCAAACAGACAACGGTGTACGAGTGTATTTTGTGCCAGCACCGGATTTACCAATGGTTGATGTTGAGGTTGTGTTTGATGCGGGCAGTGCCCGTGATGCTAATAAACCAGGACTTGCTCAGTTAACCAATAGTTTACTCAGTGAAGGTGCGGGTGGACATTCAGCCGATTATATCGCTGAACATTTTGATAATTTGGGGGCAGAACTCGACAATACAGTGAGTAGCGATATGGCAACTGTGAGTCTTCGTAGTCTCAGTGAATCTCAATTGTTGCAACCTGCTTTGGAGATGTTGGCATTATTGCTGGCTAAGCCTGCGTTTGGTAAAACCTCGCTTGAACGCATTCAACAACAAATGTTTACTATCCTAAAATATCAACAGCAATCACCAGATGACATTGGAAAAAAGGCTTTTTATCGTGCTATTTTCGGGACGCACCCTTATGCCACCTTGCCAGAAGGTACGCTTGAAAGTGTTGCTGCATTAACTCGTGATGATGTCAAAGCATTTCATGCCCGTTATTATGTGGCTCAAAATGCAATCATTACAATCGTGGGTGCTTTGGATAAAAAGGCAGCTGAAAAACTTGCCAATACTGTTGCTAGTCAATTATCTGTTGGTAAAGTAGCTCCCCTTTTACCCCCTGTTGCCCAATTGAATGAGGCTAAAAGTATACATATTGCTCATCCCTCCAAACAAACCCATATTTTCATTGGGCAACCCGGTGTGATACGAGGCGATCCTGATTATTTTACTTTGTATACGGGTAATTATATTTTAGGTGGCAGTGGCTTAGTTTCAAATTTGGCGAAAGAAATACGAGAAAAACGTGGTCTTGCCTACAGTGTTTATAGTTACTTTTCACCACGACGCGTAGCAGGGCCATTTTTAGCGAATTTAGAAACCCGTAACGAAAATACTACTCAAGCTTTACAAGTGGTACGAGAAACGATGCGTGATTTTATTGAGAAGGGTCCTAGTGAGGATAAATTAAAAAAAGCCAAACAGGGCATCACTGGACGTTTTCCTCTTCGCATTAAAAGCAATAGTAATATAATAGGTTACTTGTCAATGATTGGCTTTTACAATTTGCCGTTGGATTATTTACACACGTTTAACGATAACGTTGAAGCCGTCACATTGGAAATGATAAAAGATGCTTTTAAGCGACGGTTGAATTTGGATAAGTTAGTCACTGTGACAGTTGGTGACAAAAATCCCTAAGTAGTAATTCTCTAGTCAACGTTGAAATTTGTTGTTTCGGGAGTAAGGTACGATTTCCCGAAACTCCAAAGCATTCTTAATACAAAGCTTGATTATTTAAATGAATTATTTGATGAAACATTCCTACTGACACTTATACTCTAGATGTTCAAGTTTTCGGATTTAAGACCTGACAGGTTTTTAAAACCTGTCAGGTCTTTTCTGGCATTTTAGTCATTCAAAAAAAACGAAAATTTGAACGTTTGGAGTATAGTCCTTGTCGTTAGGCGGTTGAAGCGATGGATAACCAAGCGTTAGAGCGGCCAATTTACGTCCTTGGAAAGTGCCACTCAACATTGGGCATTAGATGCACAGGATAACTTATGTATGTATTTCTTGATTTTGATGGCGTGTTACGACGATTAACATCAGAACCATCACGGTTTGAAAGCGATTGTTTAAAAAACTTTGAATCCGCTATTCGTCCTTTACCTAATGTAAAGATCGTGATTTCTTCAACATGGCGACTTGCGATGTCACTTAACGAACTGCGTAGATTATTTTCCACAGAAATTGCCGAAAAGATTGTAGGTGTTACTCCTACTCTCTCTAAACATGTGACGCACGAACGTTACAAAGAGATTCAAGCATATTTGAAGAAACGAAATATCGAAAATGAAGGTTGGGTGGCAATTGATGATGACCCAGAACACTATCCAAAAGGTTTGTCCGTGTTATTTACCGATCCCAATGAAGGATTCGATGTTGAGTGTGTAACTCAGTTTTGGAAACATGTGGTGAAGGAAATCCAATGATGAATAAAATAATTAACAAAAAGGGGGTAACTCGTAAGCCGTATATATAAATTATGATTTGATAGGGTGCATAAGCGATAACATCATGCACCTTATTTCCAACTTTATCTTGGAGGCCGACCTTCCTTAAAAAATTAGAATAGACTTAATAATTTTGTTTGTACAAGTGAGGCTAGGGATGACATCCCCGAAAGGCCGAATTCGTCTAGCGATCTGCCTCACTTCCTATTAATTAGACGTATATCTTATAGACGAGGTAATATTATGATTGAACAAAAAGCGATCTATTATGGCCAAGTTGAATTAATACCAGGCATTACTTGTGATGGGTATGTGTTAGATGATGAGACTGCTGTTATGAGTGAACGTGGTACTGCTGATTTATTGGGAGTCGATCAAAAGTTGTTAAATCGCGTGAGGACAAACTGGCCTCCAAAAGTGCTTAAACCATTTATCGATGAGGGATTGGGCGTGAGGACAAACTCGGTAAAAGTGGTTGCTAAAAATAGCGAGCGTAGGGTGGGTAGAGCGAAAGCGAAACCCACCATTTCTCTAATACACATTCAAAAAAAATTTGACATATTGAAATAGATTTAATATTTGTATCGTAACAAGTGAGGCTAGGGATGACATCCCCGAAAGGCCGAATTCGTCTAGCGATCTGCCTTACTTCCTATTAATTAGACGTATATCTTATAGACGAGGTATATTATGACTGAACGAAAGGCTGTTTATTATGGCCAAGTTGAATTGATACCAGGCATTACTTGTGATGGGTATGTATTGGATGATGAGACTGCGGTTATGAGTTTAAGAGGAACTGCAAAGCTGTTAGATATAGATCACGCACCTCTAAATCGCGTGGTGCTTAACTGGCCTCCAAAAACACTTAAACCGTTTGTTGATAAGGGTTTGAGCGTGGTGTCTAAATCGGTAGAAGTCGTGGCGAAAAATAGTCCTCATAAAGGAAGGCCCATTACTGTTTACGACAGTTCTTTTATTGAGTCCTTTATTCGCGGTTATGCTTTAGCATTGGCAAATGATGTTCTTAGACAAAATCAAAGGCATATCGGAAAAAGATGTGTGACTTTACAATCAGCCCTGACACGCAGTGCTATAGATATTGCCATCAAACAAGCCTGTGGACTCTCCCCCAATATCCAACAAACTGCTCAAAAGAACTATATAGATGCGGTCAAACTCATCAAAGACTTTGGCTTTACTTGCTCAGTTGATGATGACATTGCCATCAAAAAGGATATTACCCAATTCCTTAAGGTGCCAGAAAGTACCCTCAATAGTTTCCTCAGAAAACACCAAACTGATATTAAACCGATTAAACTCAATTCGGCAACGATTCGTCCTTTTGGCGGCAAAGCGTCACGGATGAACGCTTATTACCTTGATGATGTCACTAAATCGCTTTGGGAATGGACTCGGTTATTGGTATTGACCTCAAAAAGCAAGTGTTTGGGCAAATTGGCTCTTTTGTTAAACCAGAAACCTCAACCGAAGTCCAATGGCAAAAAGTGTTGTCATCCGTATTTGAAGGTTTTGACTTGCATTTTAACTATCCAATTGGTTCATACAAAGTGGATTTTTTGTGGCAAAATTGATGTTGGTTTTAGAATGCAACGGATATTGTCACCGTTATTATGATGCCACACAAGAAAAAGAACGGGAAAAGCTGATTACTCAAAAATATAGCTTAGTTCGTTTTCACCATCAAGTCAGTTTAGAAACCCTCTTCAACGGCATTTTACAAGCCAAACCCGGTACAACAGTTAAGTTATACGATTTAAAACAGCTTGGACAAGAAATGCCTTTTAACATCAATCCATTAAACGCACCAATGGCCTAACTAAAACTTTGCTCCCGATGCAAAAAGCTGTGCGGGAGAAGCACGTAGGTTAGCTCCCTCAAAAAAATTTGACATATTGAAATAGATTTAATATTTGTATCGTAACAAGTGAGGTTAGGGATGACATCCCCGAAAGGCCGAATTCGTCTAGCGATCTGCCTTACTTCCTATTAATTAGACATATATCTTTAGACGAGGTATATTATGATTGAACGAAAAGCCGTTTATTATGGGAAAGTCGAGTTAATACCAGGCATTGTTTGTGATGGTTATGTGTTGGATGATGAGACTGCTGTTATGAGTGAACGGGGAACTGCTGATTTGTTAGGTATGAACCATAAAGCTTTACAAGGCATGGCGACTACTGGCATTCCAAAACGACTTAACCCATTCATTGATAAAGATTTTATCATGGCGACTACTTTGGTAAAAGTAACCGCAAAGGGTAGTCCATATGAGGGTAGAAAAATTACCGTTTATAATAGTTATATTATAGAATCACTAATGCGTGCATATACTATGGCACTTGGAAATAAAGTGTTACAAAAAAATCAGATGCACATTGGACTAAGGTGCGTACTGTTATTGTCAGCACTAGTTCGTACCGCTTTAGAAGCTTCAATAAAACAAGCCTGTGGACTTTCTCCCAACATCCAACAAATTGCCCAAAAAAACTATATAGATGCGGTCAAACTCATCAAAGACTTTGGCTTTACTTGCTCAGTTGATGATGACATTGCTATCAAATCGGAAAATCCTAGCGTAATAAACGGAACAACAAACAGGAGTGTTGCAAGAGGTTCACTAAAAAAATAAACGAAAGTACAGTGATTGTTCTATAATTTACATTCAGTTGTTAATTTTGGAGTTGTTCTTTTATATGAAAAAAATCTTCATTTTTGTTTTAATATACCTATTTGCTGGAGGCAGTGTTCTAGCTGAACAAACTCAAATTCTACCTATTGTAGGCGCGTGGAAAATTATTGGCTATCAAATTGTGGGTTACCCCACAATGAATGAAGCTAAAACCAAAAGTTGGATTGGTAAAGTGATTGAGTTTACTAAGCAGAAAACAGTCACATTGTATTTTGATAAAACAAGTCAAGTGTGTCCAAAGTTTACTTATCAAGTAACTACCGAAAATGCCAAAGGTTATTTTTTAATTGGCTACGAAGTCAAGCCTCACCGTTTTGGGATTACTGAAGAGGAAATTCAGTTAATAAATGTGATTTGTAAAGTTAAAAGCTGGCTTGGCGAACATCGGGAATTTATCAAAGTGTCGGATGAACAAATTCTCAGTTATTGGGATGGTGTCGTTTTTTTCTTTGTTAAACAAAGTGGTAACATAATTCCTTTGAATAAGAAAGGGAGAGCAGAAACATTATTAATAACGCCACAAAATGTCGGTATGCTCAATCCTGCCAGTGATTTTGAGAAGGAGATACTCGTTGAGGCATTGCCCAACTATAGGGTGGAAAAACAAACTTCAATGCAGACTATTAAGGATAGTAAGCGAATGATGGAACATTTTGAGATTTATCAACAAAACAAGTTGATATTAAAAGTGTATCCCAATCCTACAACGCGGAAAATTGCAAGTATCCGTATATTTGATAATCGTGCTCTTGCACCGGGGAATGTTAAACTAGGTGCAAGTTACACCGATGTGTTTAAAAATGAAGAACAACTCATTGATTGTCAAGCAGGCATAGAAGAAAGAGGTGGGCAAACATTGTGTTCTTTTAAAAACATGTCAAGTATTCAATATGTTTTTAAGCCAAAATCAAATAGAGGGAGAGCGATTTCGCCGATTGAAGCACTTAATCAGGCGAAATTAGTGGAATTTGTTTGGAAAGCAGATACGAGCCTAATAACTGAGACGATTGAAACAGAGTAATTTAACAGCATTTAGCCTAAAATCGCAATTTTGGTAATTTGTTCATTATAAATTACTATTATTCATTGTTAGTTACCAATACTTTAATTTTTAAAATAATTTTTATAATGATAACAATAAGTTATAAAATGTAATAAAAAAAGATGAAAAAAAGACTTGCAAAGTGTTGTGAGAGTCTATATCATATTAACCCATAAATGCGAGGTGGAGCAGTCTGGCAGCTCGTCGGGCTCATAACCCGAAGGTCGTAGGTTCAAATCCTATCCTCGCTACCAGTTTTTTTTGTTATTTCTATACATATCTCCCCCCAACCAGTCTGCTCGTTTCATTCTTAAGAAGAAAGCAGACAGTGAAAATATTAAAATCGCACTATTGCTTATGCAACAGTGCTTTTTTTTTGCCCTCCAACTATCCATTTTTCTCTCATTTTCATAAAAAATCCGCCTTATCTCGGTATAAGTAATGCCATCGCCGTTAAAATACCAATAATGACGACAATACTCATTAATTTAAAAAGACTCCAAGTTCGCTGTGGTTTATTTGAAAAATAAACCGATTCAGTTGTGGCGGATTGCGGTAAGTTAATGTCTATTTGAGATGATAACATAACTTAAGCCCTCCTTAATTATTAATTTATATTTCCTTCTTATTATTAATTATGGCATATTTTATGCCAAACTAGTATATTTTGTCGAAAAAAAATATAACTCTTTGAAAATATAATTAATTATCTTAAACTTATCGTAAAAGTACAGGGAATCAATTTACCAAAAAATGCTGATTCTCAACAAAAAAATGTTGATTTTCAACACTATTGAATTTAATAGAAAATAAAAAATTCACTTAATCGGATTACTATCTTTAGTTTATATCTCCCAAGAAACTTTCAATTCTATTTTTTTGATAATTTAAATTTGAAAATAGAAAAACAAATTAAAAATAATATTTTATTGAAATAATTAATATGGTATGTTTTTTGCTAAATACTTTTAATTTTGTCTTTACAAATTTTTTATTTATTTCACGTAAATAACCTGAGTTCGATATAAGTTGATGAATATAACTAATTGTATTTGTCATATAATACACTGATAATTGTGACAATTGTTCCC
>JAUCGK010000080.1 GCA_030378085.1 Candidatus Parabeggiatoa sp. HSG14 | reverse complement strand
TGTTTGGTTCCACCCGTGTACGGGGGGTTAGGGGGGTATCCCCAAAATCTGTTACAATCAGCAAAATTTCATTTTGCACTACTCTGGTATTCACTTTTGAAGTACAGTGCGTAACATCAGTTATTAAAAAAATAACTGGAATAGGTATCCATACATTAACTGATTGGGAGGAATGGTGGGTTTCCGCTTCGCTTCTACCCACCCTACTTTCGATTTATGTTACGCTGGCTTAAACTTTTCCTAATCCCTAAGTTCACGGCGCAATTTATCAAGTTCATTTTCAAGGTTATTAATGCGGGCTTCATAGTTGTTACGCATATCTGCCATTTGCTTCTTGAGTTCGTTGTATTGTGTTTCGGTGTTGGAACCCAATTGTTTTATTGTGTTTAGCACTGTATTTGTTAAGGAGCTATAAGGCTTTTCTTCTTTTTGCAATTTATAAATAACTGGTCTATCGGCAAATAATTCGCCTTCATCTTTAAGAAAATCACCAAGTTGTGCAGCTAGCTCCAGAGCTACTTCTGAGGTAATTTGACTGGTTTTTATTAGTTGTTTAAACTCTTGATGCTTTTGCTTGTTTAAACCCTCTTTCTTTACACAGCTTTTAGCAATCCCAATTACCTGCATCAATTGACTATAATCATCAATTACATTTTTAAAACTATTAAGCCAACCAAATTTATCAAGAAAGGTTCAACGACCAAAATCAGCATGTTCAAAAATAATATTTTGAATAGGTTGAGCAATATCTTGTCCTAATGTTTGAACAAGGATTGCCCCTACATAAATCATTGATTCGTAGGGGTAATCCCTTGTGGTTACCCTAACTAAAATCCTTAATTCAATGGCATTGAAGCGTAGCATGGATAAAATGTCGGATATGTAGAAAGCAAGTGTAGTTAGCCCCTCTAGCTAACGCATCGTAAACCTAAATCCGGTATGAAATAATGTGTGGTATGGGGATTGAAAAACGGGATGCCACCTTCTAAGCCTTGCACCCACCCGACTTGTGGTGGGTGAAGAACGGGGTTAGGTTTTTGCCTTAATTTGTTAACTTTAGATATTTCCCTTCCTCCCCAATTACAATTGTTTTATAAATACCTTAGAATTACGTTGATAGTTATATAAAGTACGCTTCGACATAGGTAGTGAATCTAAACATGCTGTTATAAAACCTCTTTCCTGAAACCAATGCGCCGTTTGAGTTGTCAACACAAATAGAAAGGCAATACCTTTTTTTCGTGCTTCACGTTCTAAAAAAGTAAGTAAAGCGTCACCTCGATGCTTCCCAAGATAATTGTTATGTACTGCTAAACAAGCTAATTCCGCCATATTTTCTTCGGTAAAAGGATATAACGCGGCACAAGCAATAATCATTCCATCTCTTTCTTGTACCGTAAAGTGATTAATTTCCATTTCCAATTTTTCACGAGAACGACGCATTAAAATACCCGCTTCTTCCAAAGGTTCAATCAGTTCAATCACTCCACCAACATCTTCTATTGTTGCTTTACGGATATGTTCATAAGGATCGGTGCTGATAAGTGTACCTATTCCATCACGACTGAATAATTCTAACAATAAAGAACCCTCAATTTTCCGTGAAATTAAATGCACTCGTTGTACCCCATTTTGACAGGCTTTGACGGCATTGTTTAGTTGTTTTTTTGCCTCAAAGTTTTGCTGCGCTAAATAACGTTGTGCTTCAAATACAGTTAATTGGCGTACTAATTGTCCCTCGTTGTCTAAAATCCGTCCATTTTCTGTCAAACATATCCATTTAGCAGCTTGTAAGGCAATAGCGATTTTTGTGGCAATATCTTCTGCTAGTAAATTAAAAGTTTCTCCCGTAGGGGAATAACCTATTGGGGAAATCAACACGATACAGCCTTCATCAAGTTGACGTGTAATAGCAGTGACATCAATGCGACGAACTTCTCCTGTGTAACAATAATCCACTCCATCACGCACTCCCAGAGGACGAGCAGTCACAAAATTACCTGATGCTGTGCGAATACGAACATCATCTGTAGGAGAATTGCATAATCCCATTGATAAAAGACTTTCAATTTCAGTACGCACTTCTCCACAAGCCGCTTTGACACATTTCAGTGCAATTTCATCAGTAACACGGATACCATTAGCATAACAGGATTTTTGTCCATAAGTTTGCAAATACTGTTCAATTTGTGGACGTATGCCATAGACCAACACTAAACGTATGCCTAAACTGTTCAATAATGCAATATCTTGAATAAGATAAGAAAAATGAGGACTTTGTACAGCTTCACCACCAAAACAAATCACAAAAGTGCGTCCTCGATGGGCGTGAATATAAGGTGAAGCGTTGCGAAACCAATCAACAAACTGGTGAGTGTCGTTAGAAAACATTTTTAATTAATAACAAATTAGAGAATAGGGATAATGATTGAGCTGAAAATCGGTGGTAATCATATAATGCTTTTCTGGCATACAAGGCCAGTGTTAAAATTCCTCATAATAATTTCTTTCGTAATTTTGTGAGTTCCACAGTTTTGAGAAGAAGGAAAATAGGGGATATTGAAATAGTTAAAGTTATTTCGTACACGTTCCTTATTGTCTAAATTTAAACTGACCAAAAGCTTCTGTGAGTTTAACAGCTTGCTGAGTGAGTATTGAAGCATTAACAGCTGCTTCTTCGACAAGTGCTGCATTTTGCTGTGTCATATTATCCATTTGTACAATAGTCGTATTTATTTGTCTAATACCATTGGATTGATCAAGAGAAGCTGTTGAAATGTCAGAGATAATATTTTTGACTTGCTGGATAGAGGCAACAATTTCATGCATACTTTCTCCTGCTTTTTCTACTAGGGTTGTTCCTGCCTTAATATTAGAAACTGAATCTTCAATGAGAGCCTTTACTTCTTGAGCAGATTCAGCAGAACGTTGAGCGAGACTTCTCACTTCTGTTGCAACTACTGCAAAACCACGCCCGTGCTCACCAGCTCGTGCTGCTTCAACGGCGGCATTGAGTGCTAGAATATTAGTTTGAAAAGCGATGCTGTTAATGATGTTGATAATTTCTGAAATCTTTTTAGAAGATTCACGCACTCGTTGCATGGTATCGACTGCCTCTCCAACGAGCATACCCCCGTCTTCAGCAACTTCAACGGCGGAAAGTGCTTTTGTATGAGCGGTTTTAGCATGATTTGCATTTTGGTCAACTGTGATTGTCAATTGTTCCATTGATGCTGCGGTTTCTTCAAGAGAAGCAGCCTGTTCTTCTGTGCGACTAGAGAGTGAATTATTGCCATTTTCAATTTCAATGGCTGCATTTTTGACGGCATCAGCAATGAGCGATATTTCAGATAACGTACTAACAAGTTTTTCAATGGCACTGTTAGCATTTTGTTTAATTCTATCAAATCCGCCCGTATATTCCGATTGAATTGGCTTAGTTAAATCGCCATTTGTTAAGTTTTCTAGGAAAATACCGATGTCATCACTAAAATTTTTCTGTATTTTTATCAGGGCATTAACAGCATGACTTAAATCTTTGCTAAAACCTTTTTTATTAGAAAGAGTAATCAATTTATCCCATTTTCCATCAGTTGCACCATTAACAACTTCCTGAATTTCAAAAATCGTTTTTTGCAATGTTTCGATGGTTGTTTGAGCAGAAGTAGCAACTTCAGCATAAATGCCTTCATAATGATTCTTGATTTTTTCATTAAGATGACCCTGAGCAAGTGCTGTCATCACGCGAGTCATATCTTCCATAACATCAGAAGTGGTTGTCACTAACTGATTGGTACTTTCACCCAATTCTTTCATGAACCCTTTGAGAGAGGTTGTGTCTACTCGTTGAGTTAAATCACCATTTCTCGCCACTAAAACTGTCTTTTGTATATCTAATATGACACCTTGCAGTGTTTCAGACATCGCTAGAGTGGCACGAAGCATAAGACAGATTTCATTTTTTTTAGCACTTGAAAGTATCTTTTTCTCTTTGGGAGTAAAGCCAATTCGACGGGTAAGCTTGCCATTAGATAATTGCCTGATAACTTCAACGACTCGACTCAAATGGCATGTAATACTGCGGCTAAACCATAAAGCAACCCCAATAATGATTGGTATGCCTAATATCACAATAATACCAATCAACCATTCCAGTGTCTTAATTGGTGCAAAAGCTTCTGCTTGACTAATTTCTGCAATAAGTGCCCATTGTTTATCACCTACTGTTATTGGTGTATAAGCAGATAGCACTAAATCGCCCTGATAATTATTGATAATTGTTTTGCCTGTTTCACCAGCTAAGGCTTTCTGACTGCTTTCTGTATTCACCGAACCTTCAGTGGGATTTGCAAAAGAAGCTCTTATCGAATGTGTATCAGGTGCTAAATAAGAATTAGAACGCATGAGTTTGTCTTCACCAACTAAATAAGTTTCGCCCGTATCGCCCATACCAACACGTTGTTGCATGATTCTATTCATCATTTTATCGCTTAACTGTAATGCAACGATGAGTTCAATTTCATCACCATGTAGTAATGGTTGCGCTATAAAAGCACTAGGCAAGTTATTGCTGGCTTGATAGGGTGCGTAATCACTCATATCAAATGATCGCGTTTTTAATACTTTTTTGACAAATTGGCTAAACTGAGAATTGGCATATTCATCTCGAATAATATTAGTGCCATAATCCGATTCATGCTTGACTGTGTAAAAAATCTCTCCATCAGGATGGATTAAAAAAAGATCATAGTAATCATACTGGAGAATATATTTGGTAAAAAAATCCTCTCCTCCTTCAACCAATTTTGGAGTTAATAGTTCTTCTAAACTTATTGTGGTGATAATGCACCAATTAAGACCAGATACTTTTAATGGTGCATAACCACCAAGCTCTAATTCACCCTTGCTTCCCATCTTAATGTCAATACTTGATTTTCCTGATAATGCTTTATCAATATCTTCACCACTTTTTGGATAACCAATAATATGTTGACCTTTCCCTTTGATAATTCGGTTACTACGATAACTGGTTTGGTCATTTGATTGACCGACTAGGTAAGTTTCTCCTGTTTTTCCCATACCTTCATGTCTTTGGACAATGGCATTAATAGCATCTGGCAATAAACTAAATGCTAAAATACCGATGATCTCACCAAAACGGAAAACAGGTGCAGTCAAAAAAGCAACTTGTTGTTTATTATCGGGAGTATGCATAAAATCGTGAACAACTATCTCTTGAAATCCTTCTTGAAAAGCTTTATTTAAAGGAGTATTTTTTAAATGACTATTTAGCAAATTTTGGCCAAAATCACTCCCTTTAGCTGCTGTATAAACAATATCACCATCTTTAGCAATTAATAGTAAATCGTGATAGCCGTATTTTTCCTTATACTGTTTCAGTTCAGGACCAAATCTTTCTTCAATAGATTGCCAAGCTAATCCATCTGTGTTTTTGCCTTCTACATGAAAAGCACCTTCAAATTGTTCCATTGCTTGTGAAACGGAGTCACTTTTTGATAAAACACTGATATCACTTAAACGTTCTTGAAAATACCACTCTAATTGTGCTTTCTTGTTTTCTTGTACCGTTTGAAGTTTTTGAAAAGCATTTTGTCTTAAAGTAGCCACTATATCCAAAAGGACATGCATCTCACGTTTTTTCTCTTGAAAAAATGCTTCAAGCTGTGCTTTTTTTACTTCTCGGACACTTTCAAGTTGGCTAAACGCTTGATTGGAAAGTGCCTCCCTCCCATTGAGTAATGCGATACTCCCAACAATCGCGACAGGAATGAAACCAATTGCAAGCGCAACAATTAATAATTTAGTACCAATTTTCATATTATTACCTATTGTTTTTAATGTTGGTAGGGACACACGGATTTTGGTAGAGGGCCGTGTGTCTCTACTATTTTGAAATCACCCAACATCAGTTATATTGAAATTTAATCGCTTGAATTTCCTAATTTATCCACCCTATCTCTCAAAATGTCCATCAATTCCACCAGCATAAACTTAAAAGGTGTACCACTATTGTTTCCTTCTTGTTGGATAACATTGAAGTGAGAATTACTCATGCTTTTGGCCAATGCATCAGCAATAGTTGGCAACGCTTTCTCAATAAAATTCTTTTCTAAACTGACAGGAGTTGCTGTATTTTCTACCTCAATTTTCTGTTGCAAGACATTAATTTCTAACTGGTGAACTGCTTTTTGTTTTTCCATTTCTTGTTGTGCCGCTTCTGACTTCAACAACATTTTTTGCCGTTCTCTTTCAAGTTCTTGCGTCAATTTATATTGGCTAAGGCTTTCATTTTGTTCTACCCTGTAACGATCTAAAGCGAATTGCTGCTCATCATTTCCTTGATCTAGCTTGATTTGCTTGTTTTTGATTTCTGCGTTAATTTTGGCTTCTTCCAATTCGTTATTCTTGCGGTATTCTGCCATTTCACGCTCTTGTTCCATTTTCTTGAGTTCCAGATTTTGCCTCATCTCTAGTTGAATTAACTGGGACTCGCGAATTTTTTCTGTCTTGAATAACATCTGCATGGCACTAAAGATTTCAATATCTTGGATATAAACATCCTGAATATCAATCGTGACAATCTCCACGCCCCAGCCTTTCTCTTTGTCCCCAACAATGCGAGAGACTTCATTTTTTAAAGCTTCCGCTATATCTTCTTTCCGTTTACGCATACATTCCTCTATACCCATGTTGGCAACGAGCCATTTAGATGTGGAACGACATAAATCGCCAATCATTCTCGCTAATTTTTCTTCCGCCTTTTGACGATTTGAAAAATTCAACATCGTATAGATTTGTGCTGGATTATTAATGTGGTAAATAGCCATTCCCCGAAGACGAATATCGACATTATCCGCAGAAAGTTGATTGGCTTGAAACACGATTTCCTTAAGACTAGTGGGAATAATAAATACCGTATCACGGGGCCATTTAAAGCAGCTCGCTCCCTGCCCACTGTTTTTCTCGTTAAGCTGCCCTTTGCGAAAATGTATCAGATATTCATGCGGATAGGCAGCAATATAACCCCATCTTTTTTCTAAGCGTTCGTCATTTGGCGAACTGGTCGTGACTTCAACACCATCACTGAGCATCACTTTTTCTTCCATTTTGTATTTCCTCTTGAGGTTCTATTTTATAGACAAAAAATTTATATTTCGATTGGTTAGTTTATCATATATTATTACCAGTTTTAATTGTCAGTTTATATTTAACTTGGTAATTGATATGGTGTTTTAACATCATATTCTGTGATTATTATTTAACTTAATGAAATTATTGATTTTAAAAAATGAACATTTAGAAAAAACGTATCTTCTCTAAATTCGGTGGAAAAAAACCTGACAGGTTTCCAAAACCTGTCAGGTTTGGGCAAGTTTACCCACACTTTTTGAGAAGATACGAAAAACACCATACCTGTCAGGTTTGGGCAAGTTTACCCACACTTTTTGAGAAGATACGAAAAAACGCCATTTAATTTTTTAGAGATACTTTAGGCATATATTTTGCTTAAATAATTATTTACAGTTTTAAATCAACAAATTAATTAATTTAAGTCACTTATAAAATGAAAGATAAAACTGACATAAGTTAAGCCACAATTTTTAAAGATTGTAGATTAACTTATTGATTATAAAAATAATAGCTTTATGTCATTATTTTAAAATAGTGTATAAAGAATCTGTATTACCCCTTATTATTTTATCATTTTTATTTTCTTTCATATCTTACAAAAAAGTAATATAGTAAACACATTCTTGTAAGATGTTTTCTTTTAATATATTTGCTATTAGAACGAACTGAGTTATTATTAAAATCAATAGAGCAGATACATTCATTTTTATTTTGTTATTATTTTGGTTTCCTTCCTTTTTGAAGATGTATAGGCATCCTAAATGATTTGTAAATTTTAAAAATCCTATTTTTTCAATACATTGGATTTTTTACCACTTTTTTTTGAATCGTTTGGGATTATTATGGAAACATTGATTTGGATTACTAATCAAAAGTTAACACTCTAGTTATTACTGGAGTCCAAACCTTTAGGTTTGGCAATTTGGATCACTAATGAAAAATTATTATTGGAGTCCAAACCTTTAGGTTTGGCAATTTGGATCATTAATTAAAGTTAACACTCCCTGTAACTTTAAATTTTCCGAGGGGATATCGGGAGTGTTTTTGGAGTATTAACTTTTTGTCAATCATTAAGCAAAAATAAAATACATAATTTTCCTTATTTTCTTTAAATTCCTCACAGAAAGGGGATTTTTTGGTAAGTTATTTTTGCAATGACACTATAAGTTGTTTTAGGAATCAGGATTTTATAATCCCCAAAACTGGAATGCTCAAACCTGACAGGTTTTAAAAACCTGTCAGGTTTAGTTTCGTATGTTATTAAATCCTGAATCCTTAGTATTTTACGCAGTAGAATATGGAGTTTAAAAATGATTAAAAATCAAGTAAATATTCATTCAACCACAAAAAGTGGTCAATGGATAAAAAAACGGGTATTTTCGCTAAGTACTCAAATTGCATCGCTTGCACTTATTTCAGCACTTGCTCTGCCACCCGTATTAAATGCGGATGAAAAAGGGGCTGTCATACCCGCTTATGCTTCCACAATGCAAACAATGCCTGCCAGTTTTGCTGAAGTGGTAGAAAAAGTGCGTCCAGCTGTTGTCAGTATTAGTGTCACCACAAAATCAGGACCAGATTGGCCGGAATTTCGCCAATTTCGTCGTCATCCAAAAGAAGATTCGCCGTTAGATGATTTTTTACGTCGGTTTCTTGAGGAGTTTGAACCTTTCCGAAAGAATGGAGGATTACCACGACATCCCAAAGCAAGTGGGGTTGGTTCTGGTTTTATCATTGATGCTGATGGATTTGTTGTCACTAACCATCATGTCATTGAGGGCGCGGGTGAAATCACAGTCACATTGAATGATGGGAGTAAATACTCGCCAAAAGTGGTAGGGCATGACGCTAAAACGGATTTAGCGTTGCTTAAGGTAGATGCCAAAAAGCCATTGCCTTATATGTCTTTTGGTGACAGCGATAAAGCGCGTGTTGGAGATTGGGTTATTGCTGTAGGAAATCCTTATGGTTTTGGTGATACTTTTACTGCGGGGATTATTTCAGCGCGGGGACGTGATATTCAATCTGGCCCTTATGATGATTTTATTCAGGTAGATGCACCTATTAATAAAGGTAATTCTGGTGGTCCCTTATTAAATATGAACGGTGAAGTCATCGGTATTAACACTGCTATTTATTCGCCCACTGGTGGTAATGTTGGTATTGGTTTTTCGGTACCTTCTTCTATGGCGAAATCAGTGTTAGCGCAATTAAGAGAAAGTGGTAGTGTTAAACGTGGTTGGCTTGGTGTACAAATCCAGTCTATCACAGAAGACATGGCTGAAAGTTTAGGTTTACCTGAAACACAAGGGGCTATGGTGGCTCAAGTACTACCTGATACGCCAGCCAAAAAAGCGGGATTAATAATTGGTGATGTGATTCTTGAAGTTAATGGTAAACCAGTGAAAACCGCAAAAATGCTGGCTCGCCTTGTTGGTGATGCTGAAGTCGGTAAACCTGCTGAATTTGGAATCTGGCGGCATGGTTCAAAGAAAACGGTTAATATTGTCCTTGGGCGTATGGAAGGTGAAGAAAAAGTGGTTGTTAGTCAGGAGGAACAAAAATCTACTGATGTGGTTGGCTTTAGATTAGAAACAATCACCGACACAACTCGCAAACAGTATAAATTAGCTGATGATATTGAGGGAGTCGTCATTGTTGATGTTAAAAATGACAGTCCTGCGGCTGAAGCTGGCTTAAAACAGGGTGATGTTATAATAATGGTGGGTCAAGAAAAAGTGGCTACCCCTGAAGAGGTTGAGCAAAAAGTCAAAGAGATTGTTGAAGCCAAGCGTAAAGCAATGTTATTGCTTCTTAAACGTCAAGATTCTCAGCAATTTGTGACAGTGAAGATGAAATAGTTCATTATGGAGTCCAAACCTTTAGGTTTGGATTCCTGTCTCCAAAAATCCAAACCTCCCCAGGCTACTGGCTCATCTTACCACCATGAAATATCTTCTAAAATTTCACGCTTAAACTGCGCTTGTAAATCACTATTTAATTTTTCTATACCTTTGCGTAACTGTTTACGAAATTTCTCTGGTTGTGATTGGACAGCTTCTAAAGCTAATAAAATATCACCAGGACGATCTTCTATAAGAATAGACAAGATTTGTTCTGCTTGCAAAATATCCTTTCGCGCCTTGGTATGCATTGCCGAGGGGCGACGTTGAGAAATGACCAATTTATGTAAAGCATAACGTGCAGGTGTCGGAATATTGACCAATATCCCAGCTTTAGCAACGACAATAGCGGATTGCACATCTTCTAACAAAAAATCTAAAAATCTGAGGGGAGTCGCATAAGTCTTTAGTGCTTTTAACTCAATTGGATTTTCAGAAGTTCGTCCTATCATCGGAGTTAGAATATCTACATTCAATTGTTTACCGCGTATGGAAAAGCTGGTAGAAGGATTTTTTCGATTGAGTGCTGGAATCTCAAGCATTCCCATTCCTGATTCAAGTAATGCTGTTTTTAAGTCAACCTTCTGATTTTTTATAGCCACTGTAAAACGATAATCTTTGGCAACATCAATATCAAATGTTCTGGCTGCTTCTGATTGCCATCGAACACCAAGCATATTACTATAAAGTTTGAAAGCGTGTGAACCCACTAAAACACCGCCCACGAGAAAAACACCAATTCTCTCCATTAACTCTAATATACGCGCTTCGCTGTTATTTATGCTGACAGCATCACCTGCCGAAGAAAGCATAGCAACTAATTTTTGACGTTTCTTGAGTTCTGGCTTTGCATCGTTCCACAAACGTTTTTCAGCGTCTATTTTTTTCCGTAATTCAGGCGAATCAACACCCAGATAATATTGTGTTTTTTGATTGCCAATAGTATTTTGAATGTACCAATAGGTTTTTCCTTTAAGTTTTTTAGTAACAAAGGAAATGCCATGCCCAGTTGGTACTGCTCGCCAACATTGTTGAAGCAATTCTGAATAAAGTAAATTGGTACTTTCCAATAATCTTTCTATTTCCAATAACTTATCCTCTTTAACTTAATCAGTTATACGCAGTTTACTAAAAAACTGCGTATAATTAACATTGCCACCATTCACATTCTCTTTATTGATACTCTTGAATCTGTTCATCAACAAGATATAAATGATTGGATAAATTGGATTGATATTTTTATCGTAGAGACACACGGCTGTGTGTCTCTTTTTTTAAGTCTTTTCTAACTCTTGAATCAGTGGCTTAATTTCTTTTAGCCAAATTTCTTCTGTCAGTTGCCCAGTACGTTTATAACGTACAATGCCTTGCTTATCAACAATAAAAGTTTCCGGTGTACCAGTAACTCCCCAATCCATGCCTACTTGCCCTTTTTTATCGAAAGCATTGGCGGCATAAGGATTACCAGTTCGTGTTAATACTTCCTGTGCCTTTTCTCGTGTATCTTTATAATTCAAACCATAAACGACATAGCCTTGTCTAGCTAAATACATCAGTAAAGAGTGTTCATAACGACAAGTTACACACCAAGAAGCCCACACATTAAATAATGACACTTTACCATTAAAATCCTGATTACTAAAGGTTTTATTAGCATCATTTAACTTTGCTAAGGTGAAGGAAGGTGCTGGTTTGTCGAGCCGAGTGGAACCAATATCACGCGGATTTAAACTTAAACCCACATATAAAAAAGCGGCTAAAATGAGAAATAGTCCTAAAGGGAGTAGATAACGTAACATGAATGTTGTTTCCTTAATTTAATAAAAAATAACGGACGGTTAGTGTCAATGCCATTGAGTTAAGGATTTTTTTGAGAACACAAGGGATTGCCCCCTACAAATCAATTACTTAACTTAATGGCAGTGACGGTTAGTGTGGGAAAATAAAATACCAGAACCAGCTCCCATCCTTGAAAAGAATGGGAGATAGGGGTTGAATTTATCGAAGTATACGTTTTATGGCATCTTGGGCGATAGGATCTCCTTGCTCTGCTGCTTTGCTAAGCCAATGTACTGCTTTCATAACATCTTTGGGAACACCTTTCCCTTTTTCGTACATTACCCCTAAATTGACTTGGGCATCCACATTGCCTTGTTCGGCTGCTTTTTGATACCATTGCGCCGCTATAGCAAAATCTTGCCCAACGCCTTTGCCGTCATAGTATAACAAACCTAAATTGTTTTGCGCTTTGTCATATCCTTGCTCGGCTGCTTTTTTAAACCAAGTGCCAGCATCAAAAAAAGAGTGAGGAACACCGATACCATCATAATACAGCATTCCTAATTGGAATTGTGCTTGAGCTAATCCTTGATTGGCTGCTTTTTGATGCCATTGCTTTGCCACAACCACATCTTGTGCTATACCTTCCCCATTTTTGCGTAATAAACCTAACTTCAATTGTGCTTTGGCATAACCTTTATGGGCCGCTTTAGTATACCAAGCCACAGCTTTGGTAATATCTTTCTCTATATCAGCATCGTTATAATACATTTCGGCTAAATTGAATTGTGCTTGAGCCAATCCTTGTTTAGCTGCTTTACGAAACCACTCTGTGGCTTGAGTAACATCTTGAGTAATGCCGTCACCTTGAGAATACATCAGCCCTAAATGATTTTGTGCTTGCGGCTCTCCCTTTATTGCTGCTTTTTTATACCATTTCAAGGCTTCAGTAATATCTTGATTAACGCCTTTACCTTCCTGGTACATTTCGCCTAACTGGGTTTGCGCCTGCGCCAATCCTTTTTCAGCCGCTTTACGATACCACTTTTCGGCTTCTTGAAAATCTTTGACATTCAAGTACATTTTGCCTAAATGGGCTTGTGCATCGGGATATTCTTGCATAGCGGCTTCATGAAACCATTGCTCGGATTGTGCTAAATCCTTAAGTACGCCTGTACCATCCAAATACATGAGGCCAAGATGATATTGGGCAATCGCATGTCCTTGTTCTGCGGCTTGTTCAAACCAGGGAACAGATTCAGCCAATTCCTGATTATTGTAGTGATCCATACCACGTCTAAAATCATTTTCAGCATTGTCACCTTCAAGATAAAGTTTGAGCGGGTAGGCAAATGCCACGATAAGAATAATTAAAAACACATTTTTCAACATTTCTCATTTTCCTCTTTTGACAGTTTATTCAGTATACTCAGCGCGGGGACAAACTTAACTTTTAACTAAGTTTATTGGAGTCCAAACCTTCAGGTTTGGCAGGCTTCAAAACCTAAAGGTTTGGACTCCACCAAGCACCTCAGAAAAGTCAAAAGAAAAGTCAAATTTGTTCCCGCGTTGAGTATAATACGCTATAAACTTTGTTTTTATAGTGTTTTTAGTTTGTGTAAAGTACAAAGTTTCGGGAAATCCGCAAGCGCCATTTCCGGAATAACTCTAAGAAATGGGGATTTAATAATCTCCCCAATTTGATGTTCAAACCAGCCAGGTTCTTAAAACCTGGCTGGTTTAATTTCCGATATTCAGCCGCGCCGCCAAGCATGAAATCGTTCTATCCATTTTAGCACGCTTTTGGGAGCATGGGCTTTTTTCCATTCACCCGCTGCATATTTGTTAGATTCTGCTAATGTGGGATAAATGTGAATGGTAGCTAGAATTTTGTTGAGTCCAACTCCCCATTTCATCGCTTGGATGTATTCGCCAATTAAATCTCCTGCATGGTGTCCAACAATAGTGACTCCCAAAATTTTGTCCTTACCAGGTTGGGTTAGGACTTTAATAAATCCGTGGGCTTCTTGATCAGCGATGGCACGATCTAAGTCATCAATGCCGTATTTAGTGACTTCATAAGCAATGCCTTGTCTTTCGGCATCTTGTTCATTTAAACCGACTCGTGCTACTTCAGGATCGGTGAAGGTTGTCCAAGGAATGACGGAATAATCTGCTTTAAATTTCTTAAAAGTGCCAAATAAGGAATTGACGCTGGCATACCAAGCTTGAAGAGCGGCAGTATGGGTAAATTGATAGGGGCCTGCAACATCGCCACAAGCAGAAATCGTGGGAATATTAGTACGCATGTATTCATCAACTTCTATCGTACCACGCGGACTGATTGCAATACCAAGTCCTTCTAAACCAAAGCCTTTAGTATTTGCTGCACGTCCCACAGCCACTAAGATTTCATCAAACGGCACTACAACTTCTTGACCATCATATTCACAAATCAGGCGTTTTTCTCCCTCAGCTTTTTCAACACGTACTGCTTTGTGATTCGTCAAAAGTTGAATGCCTTCTTTGGCAAATTGTGTTTGGACGATGTCGATGACATCAATATCTTCACGTATCAAAATATGGGAGGCGCGTTGTATTTGAGTGACTTGGCTACCAAATCGGGCAAACGCTTGCGCCAGTTCGCAACCAATTGGCCCTCCGCCTAATACTGCTAAACGTTTGGGCAATGTTCTCAATGTCCAAATTGTATCCGATGTATGATATCCCACTTCTTTCAAACCTGGCAAAGGGGGAACAAAAGGCCGTCCACCGCTGGCAATGATGATATTGCGAGTAGTGAGTTCTTGATCATTCACTTTCACTGTGTAAGGTGAAGTAATGATGGCTTCACCTTGGATACACTCAACGCCCAGTTTTGTATAGCGTTCTATGGAGTCATGGGGTTCAATCGTTTTGATGACACGATGGACGCGATCCATGATGTCGGCAAAATCAAATTCAACGCTCGCGCTTTTAAAACCATACTCTTTGGCACGTTTGATATAGGAAAGCATTTTAGCAGAACGCAAAATCGCTTTACTGGGTACACAACCCGTATTCAGGCAATCGCCCCCCATTTTGTGTTTTTCGATAAGCGTGACTTTAGCTTTCACCGCAGCGGCAATATACGCACTGACTAAACCCCCTGAGCCAGCACCAATAATCACTAAATTTCTATCAAAATGTTCAGGCTTTTTATAACGGCGCATGATTTTTTGTGATTTGGTGTAATCCACAAGTTTTTTGGCAATGAACGGGAATATACCGAGTAACGCAAAGGATAATAAAAGTGTTGGTGACAAAATACCGCTTAATGATTCAAGCTGACCGATTTCCTTACCGGCATTCACATAAACTATCGTACCTATTAACATGCCGACTTGACTAACCCAAAAAAATGTCCATGTTTTAATAGGCATTAATGCCATTACTAGATTAATTACGAAGAAAGGGAAGACAGGCACTAGGCGTAAGGCAAATAAATAAAAAGCTCCGTCTTTTTCAATACCTCGGTTGATTGGCAGTAATTGCTGCTTAAATCGTTGTTGAACAGAGTCCTTGAACAAATAACGCGCCAATAAAAATGCCAGAGTTGCACCGATAGTGCTGGCAAATGAGACAATGATTGTGCCAACTACCAGACCAAAAATAGCACCTGCGGCTAAAGTGAGAATAGTGGCTCCCGGTAATGATAGCCCTGTCACAACTACATAAATTGCAAAGTAAATGCCTATCGTTTGCCAAAAATGGCCTTCATAAAACTGGACAATGACTTCTCGTTGTGCTTGGAAATATTCAAGAGTGAGATAGTGTTTTAAATCGAAAAAGAAAAATAAGGACACTAAAACAGCAATAATTGCTAATAGAATGAGCTTGTTGGTTTTCACAGTATGACCTTGCTATGTATGAGGTTAATCAATTTTTGAAAATCCTCTAGAACGTTGCCAATTTAATTCTACTAAACCTGTAGATTTCTCTGGTTGAGAATTTCATTTGAATTTCTGTTCAACTTTAGTACATGCCCTAAGAGAATATGTAGTCTTTATCTAAGTACTGCAAAAAATGGGATGTTCTTGTTGTGTGGATATATGAGATAATTCATTTATCTTAATACCTTTTTTAGCGATGTTTTTCTTTTTGATTTTTCCCATCTTTAAGTGACAATCTGAGTCTTAAAGTAATCGGACATGAGTTCAAGTGAAATTTCTGAACCGATTGAGGTATTTTTCCAAGGGAGTTCTTCAAGAGTCATTTTATATAATTTCCACGCGGAATACTGACCAAAAACGACATAAACTTCATCTAATAATTATCGGGTTTGTGGATTATAGATAGAAAAATCTAAATCATCTGGTGGTGGAATTGCGCCGGTTTCATGACGTTTATAGGTATAAAATAACACGGGAACTACCGGCCCATGTATCCATGCTTCAAGGGTTTCAGGAAATAATGGCTGATTATATAAGGCTAAATTGTATCCTCTCTAAATTCGGTGGTAAAAAAGACTTGACAAATAATATACGACTAATAGTATGATATAAACATGAATCAAACACAAGTAGAAATAGTTCTACTATGGACAATTACCGATAGAAGTCAAAGGAGAATTTGGCCCAGGCATACGTACACTGATACCAGTACTAAAATCAGAATGTAACATGTCTGAACCTAAGATAAAAGGCTTTCTAGAAAACTTTGATGTTGAAATATCTAATACCTACACTCCTGTTGCGCCTTCAGCACAGTACCATAGGCATAAATCGTAATAAAATCATACGATTGATTTATTATGAACTGACACGAAAAATCGGTAGTTGGAAATTATTAACACCACAAACGGTGTCATTGACGATTCGTTTCTGGATACCAGAAGAAGTGGCAATGGAAGGTGATTCTGTAGAATTATTTGTCAAACCAGCATTGAAGCAAGCAACAACTGTTAAATTTGCGCCAATCGATATTCAATAAGGAATGAGGATTTTATAATTTCCAAAACTTGAAGTTGTCAAACCTGACAGGTTTTTAAAACCTGTCAGATTTAGTGATTTTATTAAATCCTGACTCCTAACCACCCGTTATATTCATATATCGCAAAATCTGTGGTTGCCCATTCAATTCAAAATTATGGTTTTTTGGTTTGATAGCCATTGCTTTGACGATAGTTTCTTTCAAATGGGTAATGTCACCTGGATGGGCGCGTATTACACGGCGCAAATCTACCGAATATTCTTGTCCCAAACACAATAACATAAGACCATCCGTCGTCACGCGCACCCGATTACAAGTATCACAAAAATTATGACTGTGCGGCGAGATAAAACCAACGCGTGTATCAGTATGTGCGATTCTATAATATTTAGAAGGACCAGCAGTGGTTTCAATCGTAGGTATCAAATTAAATGTTTGTCTGAGATCACAACGAATCTGATCACTAGAATAAAATGCCTCAGCACGATTACGTTCACCAATTTCACCTAAAGGCATTTCTTCAATAAAGCTAATATCAATACCTTGAGCAACGGCAAATTGCACTAAATCAGTGACCTCATCGTGGTTACGATTTTTTAAAATCACAGCGTTAATTTTGATGCGCTGAAATCCTGCTTTAATAGCAGCATCAATACCTTGCAACACTTTCTCCAATTTTCCAATACGAGTCATTTTTTGAAAGCGTACTGGCTTTAAACTATCAAGACTGATATTGATACGTTTTACACCCGCATCTTTAAGGGGTAATGCCATTTTAACCAATTGTGAGCCATTGGTTGTCAATACCAGTTCTTTTAATGTCTTTAATTTTCCAACTGTTTGAAACAACTGCAATATATTTTTTCGTATCAGCGGCTCGCCCCCTGTTAGACGGATTTTTGTCACGCCCAATTCAACAAAAGCACGTCCTACCAATTCCAATTCTTCTAAGGTCAATAATTGTGCGCGAGGTAAAAAAGTCATTTTTTCGCTCATACAATAAACACAACGAAAATCGCAACGATCTGTCACTGACATTCGCACATAAGTAATTTTTCGGTTAAATCTATCTATTAATTGAGAATCCATAAGAAGTGAAAAGTGAAAAGTGAAAAGTGAAAAAGTAGTCCACCGCAAAGACTTTGCCATATTTTTGGAATCCAACTTTACTTCCAAAGGTATCTTCTCTAAATTCTGTGGAAAAAAACCTAACAGGTTTCCAAAACCTGTCAGGTTTAGCTTCGATTTTTATTAAATTTTCGTTCCCTTATATAGCGTTTTTCGATTGCGTCAGGTACAAGTCCCCTCCTTAATTAAGGAGGGGATTTAGGGGAGGTCATCTTGAAGGAGGGGATTTAGGGGAGGTCATCTTGTTCCAACGCTCCAGCGTCACTCCTTCTTACACTTTATAATACTTCACTGATGTTACGCAGATAGCTTTCAAACTGGAGTGCAAAATTGAGGACACCCCCCTAACCCCCCGTACACAGGGGGAAATCCCAAAATAGAAAAAGCAAAGTGTCAAATGATGTTTGGTTCCACCCGTGTACGGGGGGTTAGGGGGGTATCCCCAAAATCTGTTACAATCAGCAAAATTTCATTTTGCACTACTCTGGTATTCACT
>JAUCGK010000413.1 GCA_030378085.1 Candidatus Parabeggiatoa sp. HSG14 | reverse complement strand
TGGACAAATATTACATTCATTAAGAATGGATAATTTTTGTTTAAATTCGTTTAACCTTCTATCAAAGATTTAATAAACCAAAAGATTAAAGTATGCTTATGGAAAATCCCCTAATAAATGAGTGATTGACAACAACCTTTAATCTTGTTATTGTGCATTGCAACATGAATGTGACAACATATAGGAGTCAATAAAATGACACCACTCCTTACAATTGTAATAGCAGGACTATTCATGGCTGGTTTAGGCGTTTTACTGGCTATCGTCTTGGCTATCGCAAATAAAAAACTTTTTGTCCATGAAGACCCTCGCATAGATGTCGTTGATGAAATGCTACCCCATGCCCAATGTGGCGCATGTGGTACACCAGGTTGTCGGCCTTTTGCCGAAGCACTTGTCGCCAAAAAAATGGATCCTGGCTTATGCACCGTCAATTCCACAGAGATGACTTACGCCATCGCCAATTTTTTGGGCGTAAAAGTGGGCAAGCACATTAAACGCGTGGCTCGTCTTGCTTGTGCTGGGGGATCACATGTCGCCTATATGCGGGCGAGATACAAAGGATTAGAAACTTGCAGAGCGGCTGCTTTGGTTTCTGGTGGCGGCAAAGGGTGTGCCTGGGGTTGCCTCGGTTTTGGCGACTGCAAAGATGTTTGTGGTTTTGAAGCCATTCACATGGACAAATTTGGTTTGCCAGTGGTAACCGAAGATAAATGTACTGCATGCAATGATTGTGTAGAAGTTTGTCCCAAAGATTTATTTTCGCTACAACCTATTACTCATAAATTATGGGTAGCCTGTAAAAGCTTGGATTTTGGAGATAAAGCAGAAGCAGATTGTGAAGTAGGATGTACCACATGTGGGCGTTGTGTTGCTGATGCTCCTGAAGGTTTGATCACTTTAAAGAAAAATCTTGCGGTGATCGATTATTCCAAAAATGATCTTGCATCCAAAATCGCGATTGAACGCTGTCCCACTGGTGCCATTGTTTGGTTGGATAAAAAGAAAACCGTTAAGGGCTTAGATGCCAAAAAAGTTATCAGAATGGAACCTTTACCTAGAGGCTAGAGCAAGAGAGTAGAAATTCTCAAATTACAACTAAATTCTAACTCCTAAATTCCCCCCAACTCCCCTTATAAAATAGGGGAGGATTTTTGAAATGTAACGTTGAAATTTCTACACACTCGTTAACAAAGGACTTTTTTATGCTTGGAAAATCAAAAAAAGAGGTTAAGTATCCTGGTGTTCGCCAGGCAATGGACGGTAACACTGCCGTCATCATGTGCGAAAGAGAGTCCAGTGACGCAGCAGGCGCGTATCCCATTACGCCTTCGACACAAATGGGTGAATTTTGGGCAGAAGAAATGAGCAAAGGCCATATTAATATCTCAGGCCGTCCGCTGATTTTTGTTGAGCCTGAAGGTGAACACGCTGCTGCCGCCGTCACTGCTGGTATGGCCATGACGGGATTACGTGCCACCAATTTTTCGTCAGGTCAAGGTATCGCCTATATGCACGAATCCTTGTATCCAGCAGTAGGAAAACGGCTAACCTATATCCTTAACATGGGTTGTCGTGCCATTACTAAAACCTCCCTAAATGTACACGCAGGCCATGACGACTACCATTCTGTAGATGATACTGGCTTTTTCCAAGTGATGGGCAAAAGTGCTCAAGAAGTGTGTGACCTAAATATCATCGCTCATAAAATCGCTGAACTAGCATTGACACCCGGTATCGTTGCTCAGGATGGTTTTCTTACCACGCATCTCATCGAATCCTTGCTCTTACCAGAACGGGAACTCATTGCTGAATTTTTAGGTAAACCAAGTGATATCATTGATACACCTACACCAGCACAGCGTTTGATTTATGGCGAAAAACGGCGGCGTATCCCTGAGATATGGGATGTGGACAATCCAATGCAAATGGGAGTCGTACAAAACCAAGATGCTTACATGCAAAGCGTTGCTGCACAACGTCCTTATTTCTTTGCCCATATCAAAGAAATTGCTAATCAGGCAATGGATGAGTTTTATGAACTCACAGGCCGACGTTATCAGCGGATTAGTACCTATAAAATAGAAGATGCCGATTACCTTATCGTTGCCCAGGGCAGTGTGATTAGTTCAGCTGAAGTCGTTGCCGATTATCTGCGCGAAAAACGGAACATTAAAGTAGGAGTGGTCAACATGACCATGTTCCGACCTTTTCCCGGCGATCTCTTGGGTGATATTCTGAAATGGCGTAAAGGTGTGACGGTGCTAGAGCGGACAGATCAACCTTTAGCAGAAGATTTACCCTTGGTGCGTGAAGTGCGTGCGGTTCTTGCTAAATGTGTTGAAAATGGTACCGCACGTAAAGGTGAAAAGCCTTATCCTAAATATGCACAATACGAAAAGCCAGAAGATATCCCACCGATTTACTCAGGCTCTTTTGGTTTGGGTAGCCGCGACTTGCAACCTGAAGGAATCATTGGAGTTATTGAAAATATGCTACCGAAAGGGGCGCGGAAAAAATTCTTTTATCTTTCTGTGGACTTCATTCGGGAAAAACCTTATACACCAAAACAAGAACTTCACCAACAACAACTTGAAGATATCTATCCGGCTGTCAAGGATTTAAGCATTCACGGTAGCGAAAACCCTAACCTCATGCCGAAAGAGTGCATTACTGTACGCTTTCATTCCGTTGGTGGTTGGGGTGCAATGACTACCGGTAAAAATCTAGCAATGACATTGTTTGATTTATTGGAATATGATATCAAGGCAAATCCTAAGTATGGTTCGGAAAAGAAAGGCCAACCAACGACTTATTATTTATCAGCAGCACCAGAACCCATTCGGATTAACTGCGAATATATTTATGTAGATGTGGTACTGTCTCCGGATCCTAATGTTTTTGGTCACTCTAATCCCCTTAACGGCCTTAAGAAAAATGGGGTATTTGTTATTCAAAGCGACTTAGAAACACCAGAAAAAGTTTGGGATACGATTCCGTTAGTACATCAAAAATTCATTACCAGCAATAATATTCGGGTATTTTATGTTGATGGATTCAAGATTGCCCGTGAAGAAGCCAGTGATGCAGAACTCCAGTTTCGTATGCAAGGTATTGCTTTCCAAGGGGCATTTTTTGCAGCTTCACCCGTCATGAAAGCAGCAAAACTTACCGAAGACTCTTTATTTGCGGCTATTCGTGGTCAACTACAAAGCAAATTCGGTAGCAAAGGCGAGCGTGTTGTTGAAGATAACGTGCGAGTCGTGCGACGTGGCTTTAATGAAATCAAGGAAATCACTAAAAAGCGAGTTGCAACCAGCACCGATAAAATGCGTACCGTACCAGCAATGCCCATCCTGCTCAAAAGACAAGCGGAAAGTACTGATAGTCGTTCAAATATTCATCGCTTTTGGGAGCAGACAGGTAATTTTTATGTGCGTGGTAAAGCCAACGATAACATCGCCGATCCATTTATTGCGATGAGTCTCGTTCCCGCAGTGACAGGCGTATACCGCAATATGACCCAAGTGCGTTTTGATCATCCCGTGTGGATACCAGAAAATTGTACCGCTTGTGGCGATTGTTATACGATATGTCCAGACAGTGCTATTCCAGGATTAGTCAATTCCGTTCCTGAAATCTTTGACACCGTGATTCAAGGGGTGGAAAGGAAAGGAAAGCAAGTAAAATATTTGCGTAGAGCAGTACGTACTGTAGAGAAAAAACTACGGATTACGCTGAACGCAGAGGGAGAAAATGCCAATGTCAAAATGTTACTCAGCCAGGCAATAGATAATACCCTTTCTGAAGTGAGCGATGAAGAAAAACCGGGCATGGAAAAGGAATTTGACTGGTTTCGTTCAAGCCTCGGTGATTTTCAATTTGCAGTGACTAAACCCTATTATAATGTTAAGGAAAAATCCGCTAAAGGGAGTGGTGGACTTTTCTCAATCACAATCAATCCTTACACTTGCAAAGGTTGCATGGAATGCGTCACAATTTGCCCAGACGATGCACTACATATTGTGAAACAATCACCGAAAAGCGTCGAAGTTTTGGAGAAAGATTGGGAGTTTTGGCTAGATTTGCCTAATATTTCACCAGAGTATAGCCGTATTGATGATTTAGATGAAAAAATCGGTGCATTGGAGACTCTGATGCTTGATAAAAGGAATTACGATTCCATGATTTGTGGTGATGGTGCTTGTTTAGGATGTGGAGAAAAAACGGCAATCCATTTATTCACAGGAGTCGTTACCGCGCTACAGCAAGCCCGTGTCAAAAAACAAATAGGGCGATTAGATGATCTGATTATCAAATTGGACAAACATATACGTCTCAAGCTGGCAGATAGTATGGACATCAACGACACGGATACTATCGAAAAAGTGGTTAACGAACATCAGCATAAAGATTTGACTTTGTCACGTCTCTCAGCTGCGCTAGATGATGATAAAGCCTCTGTTCCTGTGGATTCAGAGTGGTTGAACTGGATCACGGAGTTACTGAAAAAATTAAAGCATTTGAAATGGCAATACACTACGGGAACCACGAAAAAAGGCCGCAGTAGTATGGGTATTATAAACGCAACGGGTTGTACCTCCGTATGGGGTTCCACTTTTCCGTATAATCCTTATCCATTCCCTTGGGCTAGTCACTTGTTCCAGGATACACCTTCTATGGCAATGGGTGTATTTGAAGGCCACATGTCAAAAATGGCCGATGGTTTTAAAGCCATTCGGATGGCAGAATTGGAATTAAAAGGGGAATATAACTCTGAAAAACACCGAGAATTTTTCACTTATTTCAATTGGAAAAGTTTCAGTGATGAGGAATTTCGGCTTTGTCCACCAGTAGTGGCTATCGGTGGCGATGGTGCCATGTACGATATCGGTTTCCAAAACTTATCTCGTATGATGATGTCCGGTATGCCTATCAAAGCATTGGTTTTAGATACTCAAGTCTATTCAAACACGGGTGGACAAGCTTGTACTTCCGGATTCATCGGTCAGATAGCCGACATGACACCATTTGGTCCCGCTTTTAAAGGCAAAGAAGAAACCCGTAAGGAAATGAGTTTAATCGGTATGGCACATCGCACAACTTACGTTTTGCAAGGTGCTATTTCCAATATAACTCATCTGCTGGAAGGCTATATTGAAGGGTTAAACAGTAGACGACCTGCTTTGTTCAATATTTATGCTGTATGCCAACCAGAACATGGCGTTGCTGATGATGTTTCTGAAATACAAAGTAAATTGGCTGTAGAATCAAGAGCTTATCAATTATTACGTTACGATCCTGATGCGGGGACTACTTGGGAAGAATGCGTTGACTTAGAAGGCAATCCAGCAATGGATGAAGATTGGCCAACCTATAACCTGAATCACAAGGACGATGAAGGCCAAGAAATGAGTATGGAATTGCAGATGACTTTTGCAGATTTTGCATTTACTGAAGCACGATTCCGTAAGCATTTCCGCAAAATGTCCCCAGATGTTCCAAAGGAAAAGATGGTCCCAGTCGTTGAGTACATTGATATGGACTCTGATGATCGTGAAGGCTTGTTTCCATATATCTTGATAGCAGACAAGAAAAACCATTTGACGCGGATACTCGTTTCTGAAGAAATCATTACTTCTACGAAGGAACGACGAGATTTATGGCGTTTGTTAAAATCCATTGCAGGGGTAGATAAGATTGTTGATCCAGAACAGATCGCCAATCAAGTACGCTCTGAAATGGCGCAGAAAATTTCAGCGAATCTCATAGCAATGGCGATGGGCAATAGTGCGGCTCCTCTAATATCGTCTAATCCGATGTCTTCCACCGAAGCAACAATAAGTGGTGAGCTAACGGCAATACCTACTTCTGCTTTTGAACCAGTATGGGTCGAAACACCTGAATGTACAACCTGCGACGAATGTGTAGAAATCAATCCGAAGATTTTTGCCTATAACGATAAAAAGCAAGCTTACATATTAGATCCCAAAGCAGGTCCATTCAAGGATATTGTAAAGGCCGCAGAAAAGTGTACTGCTAACGTTATTCATCCGGGTACTCCTGTAAATCCGAATGAAAAAGGGCTTGATAAACTTACCAAGCGTGCCGAAAAGTATCAATAACTGACAGGGGTATGGGGTATCAAACCTGAAGGTTTGGACTCCAACCTCTGTCGTCAATTACCCATTACCAATCCTAAAATTATCAAATGCAATTTCTGAGACGAAAAACCTTCGCTCACGGTGTGCATCCGCCAGATAATAAAGAAAATACCAATACTAAATCTGTGCGCCGGATGGCATTTGCACCGGAGTTGATTATTCCTCTTTCCCAACACTTCGGTGCACCAGCAGTACCCACTGTATACGAAGGACAAGAAGTAGTGCGTGGCGAACCCATTGCCAAAGCAAATGGTTTTATATCAATACCTCACCATGCACCAGCGACAGGTACTATAGATCGTATTGAATTAATGCAGACTGCTAGAGGCCCTAAAACCGAAAGCATTATTCTGAAAGTAACTCCAGGGGCTAGCCAAAACGTACTTTATGGTAGTACCAGGGAAATCGCTGATATGACACCACAGGAGATCATCAGTGCGGTACAAGATAGTGGCATAATTGGACTGGGCGGTGCTGGGTTTCCTACACACGTTAAGCTCACCGTACCCAAAGGGCACACGGTTGATACTGTACTAATAAACGGTTGTGAATGCGAACCCTATCTGACGACTGATCATAGAGTTATGTTAGAATCTGTTCGTGATCTCATTGTGGGTATTCGCATTATCCTTAAATCCGTGGGCGCAGAACGTGCCATTATTGGTATAGAAGAAAATAAGCGTGATGCTATAAAAGCCATTCGTGCAAGACTGTCTCCTGATGAAGCTATTACCGTCAGAGAACTCAAAACGAAGTATCCTCAAGGTGCTGAGAAAATATTGATAAAAACGATATTAAACCGTGAAGTACCTTCTGGTGGTTATCCTTCCTCAGCAGGTGTGGCGGTGTATAATGTGAGTACATCATCTCAACTGGGTGCATTATTACCGTATAATCAGGGACTTATTGAACGAATTGTGACTATTACGGGTCCTGGTGTTAAAAAACCGGGGAATTACCTGATTGCTTTGGGGACACCGTTACGTTTTGTGATGGAACAAGTGGGCTATACGGGTAGTGCTAACCATCTTATTTTAGGTGGCCCTATGATGGGTACTTCAGTGGCTTCCTTGGATGTTCCTGTCACCAAAACAGTTTCCGCTGTACTCGTACTCACGGAACAGGAAGAAGCTGAGCAAATTCCAGAAAAAGTCTACCCTTGCATCAAATGTGGCGCATGTGTCAGGGCTTGTCCTATTCATTTGAATCCATCGCAATTGACTCTGCTTGCCAGCAAACGCCGGTATGGAGATATGCAAGAAAAATTTCACCTTAATGACTGTTTTGAATGCGGCTGTTGTAGTTATGTATGCCCCTCTGGCATTCCACTCGTTCAGTATTTTCGCATTGCTAAAGCCGTCAATCGAGAAAATCGGGAAAGGATCGCGTAAATTCATGGCAAAACAAACCGTAGAACTCCGTACTTCTCCACACATACGCAAGGCTCCCAGTGTGGATGAAATTATGCGTAATGTCGTTTACGCATTGATTCCTATTTGTCTATTTGCAATTTATCAGTTTGGTATCAGTGCTTTAGCACTTATCATCGTAGTAACAGGCTCTTGTTTGCTTACTGAAGCCTTCTTTTGTCGGATGTCAGGTAAACCTAATACGATAAATGATTATAGTGGAGCTATTACCGGCATGTTGTTAGCTCTCACTTTGCCACCTGGTTTTCCTCTGTGGATGGGGGTCGTTGCCGGTTTTATAGCAATAGGACTTGGAAAGACATTATTTGGAGGACTTGGCTATAACGTATTAAATCCTGCTTTAATAGGTAGGGCTTTTGTTCAAGCCGCTTTTCCCGCGGCTATTACCACTTGGACTCCCGCGTTTGCACCAGGGCGTTTTGTAGAATTTATTCCTTCTACTTTAGCTCTACCGTTTACTAAACCCCCTTCAATAGAAAGCTGGCTTCAAGGAGTCGCTATCGATGGATTTAGCGGTGCAACACCTTTGGCATTGCAAAAATTTGAAAATATTTCCACCGATACAATGAGCCTTTTTACCGGCATGACACCAGGTTCAGTGGGTGAAGGCTCTGCGTTACTTATTCTGATTTGTGGTAGCTATTTAATCATCCGCAATATGATGGATTGGCGAATTCCAGCCGCCATGTTGTTAGGTGTTCTTCTAACCTCGGGTGCTTTTTTCATGATAGATGCGGTGAAATATCCAGACCCCTTATTTGTCCTTTTTTCTGGGGGACTTATGTTAGGTGCTATTTTTATGGCCAGTGACATGGTTGCTTCGCCGGTTACGCCACGAGGCGTTTTGATTTACGGGTTATTCATAGGATTTCTAACGGTGATTATCAGGCTCTTTGGTGGACAAGCAGAGGGAGTCATGTATGCCATTCTCTTGGGTAATGCAGCATCTCCCCTGATTGAAGCGGTAACACAGCCGCGCATTTATGGCGCACAGAAAAAAGTGAAAAGTGAACAGTGAAAAGGCAAAATCATGAGTACGGAAGAAAAAAACCAAATACCCTCAAGCATTAAACCTTCCAGCATTGCCATGATCCGCACATTGGGCGGAATCGCCATGATTTCCGGTTTTCTGGTAGTGCTTGTTTATCAAATTACTTTACCTATTATCACTGAAAACAGGCGAATTGCATTGGAGAATGCCGTTTTTAAAGTGATTCCCGATGCAACATCCCGTGTCAACTTTGTTCTTAGCCCGGATACACTTATTCGAGAAGATGCTATAACTGATGACAGGGATGTTCAGGGTGAAAAAATTTATGCAGGTTATAACAAATCTGGCCAATTAATGGGTATTGCTTTGGAAGCCGCTGCACCAGGGTATCAAGATGTCGTGCGTACTTTATATGGTTATTCACCTAAATGCATGTGTATCGTTGGTATCACAGTATTGCAAAGTACGGAGACCCCAGGGTTAGGCGATAGAATAGAAACTGATCCTGAGTTTTTAGCGAATTTCAATGCGTTGGATGCGAGACTAAATACGGATAAAACGGCATTGATTCATTCTATTGAAACAGTAAGACATGGTACTAAAACAGCACCTTGGCAAATTGATGCTATATCGGGTGCCACAGTCACTTCCAAAGCTGTTGGCAAAGGACTTAACAATAGCACCCAAACTTTGTTACCATTGTTGGTAAAACATCTTGATGTCTTATCACAATCTAACCAAGGAGGCATAAAATAATGGTCGGTGAATTACGTCAATCTACCCCGATTACTTTGAATACCTTTATGCGGGGTATTTGGAGTGAAAATCCTGTGTTTGTTATGCTTTTGGGCATGTGTCCGGTACTGGCTGTCACTAATTCGGTGATAAATGCCGTTGCCATGGGTTTAGCGACTACTTTTGTGTTGTTGTGTTCCAGTACATTAGTTTCCATATTACGCAGTTTTATTCCTAAACAAGTGCGTATTGCGACATATATCGTGATTATTGCTACCTTTGTGACAATGGTCGATTATATTATTCAAGCGATTAGTCTAGAACTTTACAAGGCATTGGGCGCATTCATTCAACTTATCGTGGTGAACTGTATTATTTTGGGACGTGCCGAAGCTTACGCATCTAGGAATAATATCTTAAAAACAGTTGTCAATTCTGCGGGCATGGGAATTGGTTTTACCTTTGCATTGTTATGTCTGGGAGGAGTACGAGAACTTTTGGGTAATGGCACATTTTTGGGTTTCCCCGTTTTTTGGGAGGGTTTCCAACCTTGGGCTATTATGATTTTGCCACCAGGCGGTTTTTTTGTTTTGGGTGCTTGGCTATTGTTATTTTCATGGCTTAAACAGCGACAAGCACGTAAAGCACAAATAAAAAAGGGAGAACTCGCTCATGCAACCTGATTCTGTTTCTTTTATTTTCTTAAACGCCTGTATTGTTAATAACTTTGTCCTGGCTTTATTTTTAGGTATTTGTCCTTTTTTGGGGGTTTCAGGAAAACTTCATACGGCCTGGAATATGGGCTTGGCAACCATGTTTGTCATGCTAGTCAGTTCCATCTGTGCGTATGCGATTAATTTTCTTTTGGTGGAATTTAACCTAGAATTTCTCCGTTTGATTTGTTATATTGCGGTGATTGCCTCTGCTGTACAACTGGTAGAAATGACCATTAAAAAGGTAAGCCCAACTTTGTTTAGAACATTGGGTATTTTCTTACCATTAATCACCACCAACTGCGCGATTTTAGGGTTAGCTCTGTTCCAAACCTTAAAAGAATACAATTTCATTCAATGTTTAGCTTATAGCTTGGGTGCTGGCACCGGTTTTATTTTAGCAATTATGCTGATGGCGGGTTTGCGCGAGAAACTGGATTTAGCCAAAGTACCCAATGTAAGCCAGGGTGCGGCACTTAGCTTAATGCTGGCAGGTTTATTATCGCTTTCGTTTATGGGATTCGCTGGCTTGGGAGGATGATGAAGAGAAAAAAAGACAATTTGGTAATATCTCAAAGAGTAATGGTGATAATGTAACAAAAACCTTCGAGGTTTTCAAAACCTCGAAGATTTCACAAAAATGGTCCCATATACTATACTGCAAACGGCTAGAATCTAAAATTTTTAGTAGTGCTAAAAATCCGATGTCGAAAAAATAAGCTACAGTATTTACTCAAGGCTATCGCACTATGAAGCAAGTCCTGTTCTCGAAAAGCAATATCCAAACACCAATGCAATGAAGTCTCAATTCCCCAATTTTTTCGACTGGAATCAAGTAAATATGCGGCAGTTCCCAATGTACTACTGATATAATAACGATGTTCAATAGTTTTCTGGTTCCAACGCTCCAGCGTTGAAACCCAGTTCAGGACGCTTTAGCGTCCTTCTTTAAAAAGTGACGTTGGAAGTCACGGTCTGCATTCCAACGCGTTCACTGTGGAATGAGAAAAAATTTCGGTTTTTTTAAATGACTGAAACGCTAGAAAATATCTGCTGGTCTAAAATCCGAAAACGTGAACGTTTATTGTATAAATTCAATACTTGCTAAAAGCATTTCATCACCACTTTGTAATTTTGTTCGCCAATCTCCGCAGTGTTGACATAATAAACGATTAGGGAGTACTTTTGATTCAGCACCGCATTGCAAACAGCACACTTTTACGGGCAAATTTTCAATGATCAGTTTAGCACCATCGACAAGGCTGCCAGCTGCTGCGAGTGGAAATGCTTGTTCTAATAATAATGGCTCAACACCAGATAAAGGGCCAATTTTTAAAGTGATGGATTCGACTTTATGCTCTGGATAATCTTGGGCAATATTTGAAACTTGTTTGAGCAGTGCTTGACAAATAGATAATTCGTGCATTTTTGAAACCATTGAGAAATCCGATTTTTTGAAAAAATCGGATTTCTTTGACTGAATGATGGTATTGATGGGTTGTTGAAGTCCAAAGCTTTCGCTTTAGCAACACTTCCAAACCTAAAGGTTTGGACTCCACGTCAAACTAATTAAAAAGTGAATCTGCGATTATTTTAAAATCACCCAATATTTTCGATTCAATCACTTCATCTCCCATAAAATTTCCTAAAAGCATATATTCTTGATCATTAAGAATATAAACTTGCACTAAATGCGCTTTTGGATCAACAATCCAATACTCAGGAATCTTTGTTTTTTCATAAGTACCGAATTTAATAAATTGGTCAATACGGCGTGTGTTTGGCGATAATACTTCTACAATCAAATCAGGTAAACCCTTAAAACATTCTTTAATTTTTGTCGTGCATTTTTCTGCTTTGATAAAAAACACATCGGGTTGAATGGGTCGAATATTCTCACTCAGATGGACTTCAAAGGGTGCTGTGAATAAATAACCAGGTTGTTTTTGAGTTGCAAACTGCTTCATGTGATCAACAATTTTAGTCACTGTGGATTGATGTTCGATATCGGGTACATCACTTATATACAAAACGCCTTCAATAATTTCATAACGATGATTATCATTGGGTAAATGGAGGTAATCTTCATAAGTCCACTCACCTTGACGAATTCCTTTTATTTCTTTTGTAGGGAGTGTTATTGTTGGAGTTGTAGAAATATCTTTTAACCAACTTTTGATTTTCACAAAAACGCCTAAGTGGGTTATATTTTTTGTTGACTCATTGAATTTATTAGATAAAGTCTGAGAAAATTGACCAACAAGTTTATGATAGTCTTCATCTGAAGATGCTCTATTTCCCCGAAATTCTTCAAGCATCACCTGAAATTTTAAAGTACGATCTAAGAGAGATTCTTTTTTCTCTTCATCGACAACTTTTTCTATTTTTTCTATGCGATCATTTTTATTTTTCATAACATAAACCCTATTTTATTTGGGAATGATAAATTGAAGCAAAGCTTCACGGGCAGTGCGTTTCCAAATAAAATTTGGGAACGATAAAAATAACCGTATTTTCCTGTTTAAAAATACCATGATATCAAGTTAATTTTGCGTCATCTGCAAAAAAACACTAAAAGTAGTTTGCCCTGATTGACTTTCCACCTCAATCCTACCTTCATGTTTGTCAATAATTTTTTTAACAATATCCAATCCTAAACCGCTCCCTTCTCCCGTAGGTTTAGTGGTAAAAAATGGCTCAAATATTTTTGGTTTTACTTCATCCGAAATTCCTGAACCATTATCGGTGATACTAATAACCACTTGATTATCTTGCCAAATCACATCAATCTTTAAAATTCCTTTGTCATTCATTGCTTGTAAAGCATTATGAATAAGATTGATCCAAACTTGATTAAGTTCATCTGGATAACACAAAATAAGTGGTAACTCTGCATAGTTTCTAACAAGTTCAATATTGTTTTTGAATTTATTGTAATAAAGGGTTAATACGGTTTCAATGCCTTCAATGAGATTGGCTTCAATTTTTTTACCAGAAGGATCGTAATGAGCAAAATTTTTGAGCGCGAAAATCACCTTGGTTGCACGTTCAGAGGCTGTGGTTATAGTTTGAGTACTTTTTTGTAAACTGGCAAATTGATAGGCCATGTTTAAAATAATTTGCCCTTTAGGGTCTTTTAATAAGGGTAAAAAGGTTTCAATTTCTTCATAAATACCTATTTCCACTAAAGTATCTGCAATAACGGTACTTTCCTCAATGCTATGTTGTTCCAATTGATGGACCAAGGCACGTCGATATTTACGTTTTTCTCTGGAAGATAAAGTGGTATCTTGTCGAATTATTTTTTTGAGTAAATGCAAAAAATATCGTTGATGGATAGGTGTAAGTAATTGAAAAAACGTGGGTAATTGTTCCAAATTTTGACTCAAAAAACTAGAAATATTTTCCACTGATGAACGAATGGCACCCATCGGTGTATTGATTTCATGAGCAACTCCGGCAATAACTTGACCAAGAGCAGCCATTTTTTCTGAGTGAATAAGTTCTTGTTGCGTTGCTTTAAGATTTTCAAGTGCTTGTGAAAGTGCTTGTGTGCGTTCTGCAACTTTCGCTTCAAGTGTGCGACTATGCTCAGCCAATTGCTCATATCTTTGTTGTTCTAGTCGTTGTATTTCTTCATTAGCTTGTCGTAATTTTATAGTGGCTTTATTGATTGCCCTTTGCAATTGCATAGGTGCATTGACTACCGTAAATACTAAAATGCCCGTCATCAATGCTAACATACTGCCGCCTATCCATAACCACTTAGAAATAGGGGAACTTGTTGGCCATCCACCGATAGGTACGGCTGCTAGTCGCCATGATCCACTAGGTAAAGAAACAGAGAGCGTGACTGGATTGTGTCGAAAAATATTTGCATTGCCAAAGAAAGAGCCTCCTGTTATGCCTTGCCCATCTCTACCACGCAAGGCATATTGAAGACGATTTGTTGAATCTGGTAATCCCGCTTCTTCAAACAAATTCTCTTGATTCACCAAAAGCATTCCAAATCCCCAGTAACGTCTTTTTTCAGAAGTATTTTGAGAGGAGGTGATGAAAATGGGGGGAGTACTGATAAACACGACCTGAGCACCATCAATGAGTTCAATCGGTCCAGCCACAACGGTTTCTTCCGTTTTAATTGTTCGTTGAACAGCATCCCGTAAATTTGGAATAGTCATCAAATCAAGTCCTACAATGGCTTCATTACCTTCTAACGGATAAACATGACTAATAGTAGTACCTTGCACCAGATTTAAGTGCTGAATACCAACTTGTTGTGTTAATGCAACTTCGGCAGTTTTAGTAAATTCTGCTTGTGTGATATTTGGGTAGACAGAGACATAAGCAATCAAGCCTCGCATAAGAAATAACCGTGAACTTATGGATGCTTCAAGCCGTGCCCGAATAGCACTAAGCTGATTAAGAACGGTAATACGATTTTGTTGGTCAAACCGTTGTTTTTCTGAATATTCAAAAGCCCAAGTAGTCGCTATTACTATCAACATAGCTAATGCTGCCATGTACAATGGAGTAATGAACCAACGTATTTGGCGATTTTTGTTTTTCCATGACGTTTTCTTACTTTGATATTTCACAGGCATTAGCATTATGTGATAAATGTCCAGGAAAGTTCTATTTGGGTAACGGAAAATTTGGAAATAAAGAGGTTGGTCATAAACTTTAACTTTGGCAACAAGCGGTTTGATGTTTGCAACACAAAATATAATGTTTTTTAATCACAAATCTTCTCTTCAGCAAACTTGCCAGGTTTTAAAAACCTGTCAGATTTTTAAATCCAAAATTATTGACCGTTTAGGAATGGTCATGAAATAATTTCCCGATTTCTCATTCCACAGGTTTCACTAAAGCTATTTACATTCAAGCCAGACGCGATACGAAAAATTCAAAAAACGGTCAACCAGTTGGTTTTAACCTCGATAGGGATTAAATGTGAATAGCCACCGGTAGAACAGGAAGTTATTTCGTGGTCATTCCTCAGAGTATATTACTTAGAAAAAGGCAAAAATATAGTAAATGTGGTTTTGCCAGGTTGACTCTCTACTTCAATCCTACCTTCATGTTTTTCAATTATTTTTTTGACAATATCTAATCCCAAACCGTTTCCTTCTCCAGCTGGCTTGGTCGTAAAAAAAGGCTCAAAGATTTTTACCTTAATCTTATCAGAAATACCTTGACCACTATCAGTAAATTTAAGAATAACTTGATTATCCTGTATAAGTGATTCAATTTGTAAAGTACCCTTGTTGTCCATTGCTTGCAAAGCGTTGTGAACCAAGTTTGTCCAAACTTGATTAAGTTCATCAGGATAACATAATATGGGTGGTAAATCGGTATAATCCTTTATGACTTCAACACCATGTTTAATTTGATTATGATAAAGGATTAATGCGGTTTCAATGCCTTCAGTAAGATTGGTTTTTACTTTTTCGCCACTATGGTCATAACGAGCAAAACTTTTTAAAGCCAATACAATTTTAACAGCACGATCAGCTGCTATAGTAATGGTTTGGATGCCTTTTTTTAAGCTAACCAGTTGATAGACTGTGTTTAAAAGTTTGATACTTTCAGAATTTTTTAATAAGGGTAAAAAAATGTCACTTTCTTTGTAAATACCTATATCTACTAAAGTATCAGCAATACTCATCGCATCAGTAATGGCATTTTCTTCCAACTGATGCACCAAAGTGCGTTTAAATCGGCGTTTTTCTTTGGGAGATAAATTAATTTCTGATTGAAGTGATTTTTGGAGTAAGGTAAAAAAATACTGTTGATGCTCTGAGGAAAATACTTGAAAAAAAGTAGGTAATTCTTCTAAAGTTTGATTAAAAAAACTGGTAATATTGTTTGCTGAAGAACGAATTGCACCTAATGGTGTATTGATTTCATGGGCAATACTGGCAATCAATTGTCCAAGTGATACCATTTTTTCTGCATCAATGAGTTTTTGTCGTGTTGTTTGCAACTGTTCTAAAGTGTGAGCTAATTCTTCTTTTTGTGCAGTAATTTCTTTATTTAATCGCCAAGCCGCATTTTTAGCTTCTCTTTCTTGAATAAAACGCAAACGTTCTTCTTCTGCACGTTTACGATCTGTGATGTCTTGAAAAGCAACAATTGCATAAGCAACGTTATATTTTTTATCAAAATCAGAAAAAATAGGCGTTGCCCAAACTTCTATAGGAATAGTTTTGTCAGAACGGTGGATTTCGATATCATCAACGCTCGTTGTTTCACCTTTAAGGGCACGTAGTCCTGGATGGTTATCGTTTGGATATAATTGATCGGTGCCTGCACTATAAAATTGAGAGCTTTTAAATAATTGCTCAACTTGTGCATTTGGCATAATGTCTTTACCAAGTAATTGTTGGGCTCTTTGATTAACAAAATCTAGTTGACCCTTAACATCCATCACAAATACACCCACTGGTACAGCATCCATAAATTGAGCCAATCGATCCTCACTTTCCCGTACTAAATCATCTTCAACCGCATCAGTATGTTCAGTCGTCATTTCTAATAAGACTTCCAATGCCGCTTTTTCTTCTTCCAGTTCTTTGACTCTTTGGTGCAATTTTTCTAATTCTAAAAGAGTTTCTTTATTCAGGGATATTTCTTCAGACATAAGGAGTTTTCAGTTATTATTTGAACTTTTAGGATAAAATGTGAGAGAAATTTTTATGTTCAAGTCTAAAGTAACAAAGTCTTAAGACAATTTTTATGAATAATATTTTGATTGTTAAAACATTTTAATTGTTAAAACATTCATATTTTTATCATCCGACTAAAATTTAACGTGTTTCTGTAAAAATCTACTTATAACAAAATTTTTGGAATAAAAATTAAATAATTGGAAACTTATTTTCCTCCTCAAATCTCTCCCAAAAAGGAAAGAAGTTAAATGAATTACAATTTATTTAATTTCTGTTCCTTTGCTCAAAATGACAAAGTTGGGCTTATCGCTAATTAATGAACAAACTACTCCCACTCAAACTGTAACTTGGGCATCAACCGTTGAAAGTTTTTTACCGATTTTTTCTGCCAAGCAATTTGCTGAGAACCCTGCATAATCATCTGGATATCTTTTTTCCGATTTATAGCAAACACAAATTTCCCAAGCAGAGTAACACCTGAGCTATTCAGTGCTTTTAGTTCCTTTAAGTTGATCGTAATTAGCGTGGGTTCAAGTGTTGCTACTTGATCCAATAGCTGCATGATAGGCTCATATTCTTTGCCATTGAGGCGTATTATTCCTTGACAATGAATAGTCGCTGTCTCTGCGTCATACTTGATACTATAATCTTCCGTTGTAATTTCCATAAACTCTCTTTTTTCAGTTAGTCAATTTTTTTGTATAGCAAATATTGGCATGATTCAATGTGTTAAGATAACAATAAAATAAATGAAACCCTTTGCGAAGAGCGTAAGGAGGTTGCTCCAAAGCTAAAGTCAAGGTTAAAGTTTTTGTGTGCAAAAACTTTAGCCTCGAAAAGACTCCAATTTATCATAACCAAAATTTGTTTAATTTAAAAAGTAGAATGTAGAATTAAGATAACAACTCCGCTGTAATCGTAATCATATTAATATCCATTAATAATATTAACAATCCGCACAAAAGTTAAAATGAAAGATGTAAAGAATGTACCAAAAATAAGCAAGGGATTAAACTAAATCGCCAGTTGCACCCTTGTAGTTACCATAATCACTTCAGGATTTTGTTGGATTGTCTCAAATTTCCAGCCTAATTTTGCCATATAGTCATCCATCATCGTTAACAACCCTAAACCCGAAGTCGTTGGGCCATTATTTTCAGATTGTTCTATTTGACGAATATAGAATTCTTGTGGATCTGACTGAAGTAAATCTTGGATAAAATTCTGAAATTTCTTTACATCTTTTGGAGGAATACTGTTGGAAAGGGTTAACACGAGATGATCGGCATATAATTGGAATTGAATACTAATGGATTTTTGAGAATTATCATCGTTGAATTTCATCGCATTTTCCAACAACTCGTTAGCAACATAGCTCACACCCCCTTTGATTTCTGCTTGTTTATCAAGGGTAACAGGTTCTTTATCATTCGTGGGAAGAAAAGTTGTCATATAATCTGCTAAAAAATCAGCAGACAAACCATTATTCCGCCATCGTTGTTTGAGAGGAAAAGCGTTGGGTGAAAATCCAAGCACTAAGTATTCTTGGGTGTTAACAGGTTTTTCTTTAAATTCACCAAATATTTGTACCATAAAAATATTACTCCATAATTTTAAGGTTTAAGGCTCATTTTGAGAGTTGAATAATTAAGGGTAGATTTTGAGAATCAATAAGTTACAAATGATTTCATTTCATTTCCACTATATTTGAATTTAATTAAAAATTAATGTATCAGAGCAAAATCTTATCTAAAGTAAATTGTAATTAGTTTTAGTTTTTTTGCTATACATAATATTTAGAGTGACAAATTGTTTTCTTAAAATTCCCTTTCCCATTTTATCTCGTCAAATGCTTAGAGTGTTATATATAAGTATTTAAATATATGATTTTATATATTTTTTACATTTCAACTTATGTATAACAA
>JAUCGK010000079.1 GCA_030378085.1 Candidatus Parabeggiatoa sp. HSG14 | reverse complement strand
AAACTGAAGAATACTTACGTTTATGATAACAAAATTGAATAAAGAAATACAAGAAATTCTTGGAACGCAGTAATTCTTAGTCTAAAATAATATAACTTGTTGAAAAATTTAAAATTATCTTGCTATAATTCTGTGGCAGCGGGAGTCCAAACTTTAGTTTGGTCGTTTCCAAGATAAATCTTGGATTCCATAGAAAATTTCTGGCAAAACATTTACTGAAAAAAATCAAAATTATGCAATTAAATATTCGTAAAAAATTGCTATTGGCTTTTGGCTTAATATTATTGTTGAGTACTGCGGTTAATATTTATAGTCTCATCCAAATGGATGTGTTGGCTGGTTTAACCACTAAATTGTTTAATCATCCTTTGCAAGTAACTAGAGCAGTACTTAGTGCTGATAGCGGGATTGTAAAAATGCATCGCAGTATGAAAGATGTGGCACTTGCGACTAATGTGCTGGATATGGATGCAGCACATGCTCATGTCAACCAATATGAGCAAGAAGTATTAGCTCAATTTGCTATTGTACAAAAGTGGATTCTTGGTAAAGAAGGCGCGAACTTGATCCAAGAAACCATCCAAATTTTTCAAGCTTGGATACCTATTCGGCATGAAGTGATTGCTTTGATGACAGCAGAACAAAGAGATAAAGCTTCCGCTATTACCAAAGGTAAAGGAGCCAAACATGTTGCTTTGCTTAATAGCAAAATGAGTGCCTTAACCCACTATGCCGCCCAAAAAGCAAACGACATGTATGATAATGCTCAAATGACGCGCAGTCAGGTAATTACTACTACTATTATTGCGCTAATTACAATAATAATTTTAGTTGGTTTATTTGCTTTCTTTATTTCTTTTGGTATTGTCAAATCGGTACAGATGATAAATATGCTATCCCAACAGATGATTAACGGTGAAATTGCCTCAGCGGTTACTAATCAAGAGAAATTTGCTCATGCTCTCAATTCTAAAGATGAAATGGCTGAGATTGGACGAGCATTTTATGCCGTTGCTAATTCTTTTAAAACCGTTATTGATGACATTGTTCAAGTTTCTCAGGGACTGGCAAAAGGTAATCTACGCATTACGCCTAAAACCACTTACCAAGGTGACTTTATTCAAATTAAAAATGCCCTAAATACGACTTTATCTAATCAAAGACAAGTTGTTGAAGACATTATTAAAGTTTCACAGGGGTTAGCAGCCGGTGATTTGCGTATCATACCTAAAGCAGAATATCAAGGTGATTTTGTTCAAATTAAGGACGCTTTGACAACCACTTCGTCTGATTTAGGGAAAGTCATTGAAGATATAGTGCAAGTATCACAAGGATTGGTAGAATGTCGTCATATCACTGCTAAAGCTTCATACCGAGGTGATTTTGTCAAAATCAAAAATGCCTTGGAAATTGCTGCAACCCAATTAGCAGAAATGAGTAATAAAAGTAAAGTTCAAGATTGGCTTAAAACTGGACAGGCACGGTTAAATGAGCAAATAACCGGTGAACAAGAGATTGCTACTGTGACAAAAAAAATAATTTCTTTTTTAACGACTTATGTCGATGCTCAAGTGGGTTTATTTTACAATTTGCAAGAAATGGAAGATCAAACCTATCTACAACTCGTTGCGAGTTATGCTTATATTGAAAATGATAGTTTACCTAATAAGTATTCGTTGAATGAAGGTTTAGTGGGGCAAGCCGCTATGGAACGCAAAATAATTTCGGTGACGCAAACGCCGGAAGAATGTCCTGCCATTGTTCGTTCTAGCTTATCCGCCGCTTCACCCCAGTATATACTCCTATTACCTTTTTTATATGAAGGTACAGTGAAAGGAGTCATTGAAATTGGTTCTGCCAATCTGATGACTGAAATTCAACAAAGTTTTTTGGAACAAGTCATGCCAAATGTTGGCATTGTAGTCAATATGGCAGAATCACGTACTCAAATGCAAACCTTGTTAAAACAAAGCCAACAACTGACAGAAAAACTTAAAATTAAGCAAGATGACTTGCAACAAAACAATGTCAAATTGCAAGAACAAGCAGAAGAGCTACAACAGCAATCCGAAGAACTGGAAACCCAACAAGAAGAACTACGCCAAACGAATGAAGCCCTTGAAATACGTGCTAAGGATTTTGAGCGTCAACAAATTGACTTTCAAAATAAAATTAGCACATTGGAACAAACCAAACGGGAGGTAGAAAAAGCCAAGGCGGCAGTTGAATCCAAAACACAAGAGCTCGCGTTAGCAACTCATCAGCAACCTGATGTGATCGCTCCAATATCTATTCAGCCTATCGATGAAATCACGTCTATTCCTACCCAGCCCCAAGAAAAAATTACGCCTATTTTTGATGATAGAAATGCTTTGCAACCAGGCGATACTTCCCTTTTAGTGATTGAAGATGATCGGAAATTTTCCAGCATCATCTTAGAATTGTCACACAAAAAAGGTTTTAAATGTATTATTGCCGAAGATGGTTTCAGCGGTCTTGAAATGGCTGAAAAATACGAACCCAATGCCATCATTTTAGATATAGGTTTACCAAAGTTAGATGGTTTGAGTGTGATGGAAAGATTGAAAGACAATCCCAAACTTCGCCATATTCCTGTCCATTTCATGTCTGCTGCTGATGAAGAAATTGATGCTAAAAAATTGGGAGCCATTGGTTATTTAATCAAACCGGTAGCACTGGAACAATTGGATGAGGCTTTAAAAGACATAGAACAATTTTGGAACAAAACGGTAAAGCATCTATTAATTATTACCGATAACGAATCCCACCAAAAAAATATAATGCAGATGGTTGCTGCTGAAAATGTTCAAGTAAAAGTAGCAACAGGCAATGCCTGCCAACAGATACAAATAGCTGATTATGACTGTATTATCCTTGATATGGACATAGATTCTGCTAAGCAATTGCTTACTAAAATGCTGGAAATCGACTCTTGTAAAGCATCTGTTATTGTTTATACAGAACGCAACTTATCCACAGAGGAAGAGACATTATTGCTACAATATGCTAATGAATTTTCCATTAAATTAGCTCATTCACTGGAACGTTTATTAGATGAAGTCACTCTATTTCTTCATCAAGCAGAGCAAGATTTGCCGACTGCTAAACGTGATATGCTCCATAAAGTCCGTGATAACAAAAATATTCTCAAGAATAAGAAAGTCCTGATTATTGATGATGATATTCGTAATAGCCACACATTAGCAAGTATTTTAGAAAATTACGGTGTAGAAATTATTTTTTCAGATAAGGGTGAAGAAGGACTTAAACAGTTGACGAAACATGATGACGTTGATGTTGTTTTAATTAATATTATTATGCAGGGCATGGATGGCTACGAAACCATACAAGCTATTCGCAAGCAACCTAAATATCGGCAATTACCCATCATTGCCATCACTGCTAAAACTGAACGAGGCGAAAAAGCCAAATGTATTGAAGCTGGAGCAAATGATTATTTACCTAAACCCATTGATAGTGAAAAATTGCTATCAGTGATGCGGGTGTGGCTCTATCGATAGAGGAAAATAGGATGAACTTTTTTAATAATCTCAAAGTCGGTCAAAAAATTATTGCCAGCAATATTGTTACATTAATACTCTTGGTAGTCATAGTTGTTGTGCTGTTATCTAGTTTGAGTACTCTGACCAAAAGTTTTATTTTTTTGATTGAACATGACCAACCAGTCTTGTCTAATGTCTATCAATTGGAAAAACTGGTTATTGATATGGAAACGGGACAACGAGGATTTCTTATCACCGGCAAGGACGAATTTCTTGAACCATACCATAATGGTTTGAATAAATTTGATGCCTTGCTTGAAACCGAGAAAAAACTGGTGAGTGATAACCCCCCTCAAATTACTATTCTCGAAAAAATTGGGCAATTACACAATGAATGGCTTGAAAAGGCAGGTAAACCTGAAATCGAAGCTAGGCGAGAAATGAATGCCAATCAAACGACTATAAATAATATATCCGCCACAATCCGAGCGGGTACTGGCAAAAGTATTCTCGACACGATGCGTACCCAATTTAATGCGTTTACCCAAACCGAAAACCAATTAAATGCTCAACGCGCTGAGGCTGCAAAACAAAAAATTGTACAACTAGAAATTCTAAGCTTGAGCCTAACTTTGGGTGCTGTCGTTATTGGTTTATTATCTGGTTTTTTCATTTCGCGTAGTATTGCCCATCCTTTGGCAAAACTAACCAATATGGCTAATAAAATGGCGATTGGTGACATGAGCCAAATAGTTAATACCCAAAACGGAGATGAAATGCGTCAAATTACTAAGCGTTTGGATGAAATGGGCAATATTGGGCGAGCCTTTGATGCTTTAGCTCTTAGTTTTAAGAAAATGATCGAAGACATTGTCCAAGTTTCTCAAGAACTGGCAAAAGGTAATCTACGCATTACGCCCAAAACCACTTACCAAGGTGACTTTATTCAAATTAAAAATGCCCTAAATACGACTTTGTCTAATCAAAGCCAAGTTGTTGAAGACATTATTAAAGTTTCGCAGGGATTAGCCGCCGGTGATTTGCGTGTCATGCCTAAAGCAAAGTATCAAGGGGATTTTGCTCAGATAAAAACGGCTTTGGAAACAAGCTTATCCGATTTAGATAAGGTTATTAAAGACATTGTCCAAGTATCACAAGGATTAGCTAAAGGGATTTCAATTACTGCGAAAACCGAATACCAGGGCGATTTTATCCAAATCAAAAATGCCTTGGAAATTGCAGCCACCCAATTAGCAGAAATGAGTACTAAAAATAAAGTCCAAGATTGGCTCAAAACCGGACAAACCCAATTAAATGAGCAAATAACAGGTGAACAAGAAATTGCCACCGTAATCAAAAAAATCATTTCTTTTTTAACAACTTATGTCGATGCTCAAGTGGGTTTATTTTACAAATTACAAGCAGATGAGGACCAACCCTATCTGCAACTCGTTGCGAGTTACGCTTATATTGAAAATGATAGTTTACCTAATAAGTATTCGCTGAATGAAGGTTTAGTGGGGCAAAGTGCTATGGATCGCCAAGTGATATCAGTGACGCAAACTCCAGATGAATGTCCAGCCATTATTCGTTCTGGTTTATCTGCGGCTTCACCTCAGCATATACTCCTATTACCTTTTTTATATGAAGGTACTGTGAAAGGAGTCATTGAAATCGGTTCTACTAATCTGATGACTGAAACCCAACGCGACTTTTTGGAACAAGTTATGCCAAATATTGGTATTATACTCAATATGGCAGAATCACGCACTCAAATGCAAGCCTTGTTAAAACAAAGTCAACAACAAGCAAAAGAGCTTAAAATTAAACAAGATGAATTGCAACAAAACAATGCCAAATTGCAAGAACAAGCAGAGGAGTTACAACGGCAATCAGAAGAACTGGAAACCCAACAAGAAGAATTACGCCAAACGAATGAAGCCCTTGAAATACGTGCTAAGGATTTTGAGCGTCAACAAATTGACTTTCAAAATAAAATTAGCACATTGGAACAAACTAAACGGGAGGTAGAAAAAGCCAAAGCGGCAGTTGAATCCAAAGCACAAGCACAAGAGTTCGTGTTAGCAACTCATCAGCAACCTGATGTGATCGCTCTGCCCGAAGAAGAAATTACGCCTATTCCTACCCAGCCCAAAGAAGAAGTGATACCTATTTCTGATGACAGAAATGCTTTGCAACCTGGCGATACTTCACTTTTAGTCATTGAAGATGATCGGAAATTTTCCAGCATCATCTTAGAATTGTCACACAAAAAAGGCTTTAAATGTATTATTGCCGAAGATGGTTTCTGTGGTTTGCAAATGGCTGAAAAATACGAACCCAATGCCATCATTTTAGATATAGGTTTACCAAAGTTAGATGGTTTGAGCGTGATGGAAAAGTTGAAAGGCAACTCCAAACTTCGCCATATTCCTGTGCATTTCATGTCTGCTGCCGATGAAAAAATTGATGCTAAAAAGTTGGGAGCCATTGGTTATTTAATTAAACCAGTAACACTGGAACAATTGGAGGAAGCTTTAAAAAGTGTAGAACAATTTTGGCATAAAACGGTGAAACGTCTATTAATTGTCAGCGATAACAAATCCCATCAACAAGATATTATACGGTTGGTTACTGAAGAAGTTAAAGTGGCGGTAGCAACGGACAATGTCTGCGAACAAGTACAAACGGTTGATTATGATTGTATTGTTCTTGATATGGACACAGACTCAGGTAAGCAATTGCTTACCAAAATGCTGGAAATCGACTCTTGTAAAATATTTGTCATTGTTTATACAGAACGTAGTTTAACCTCAGAGGAAGACGCATTATTGCTACAATATGCTAATGAATTTCCTATTAAATTGGCGCACTCACCGGAACGTTTATTAGATGAAATCACCCTATTTCTCCATCAAGCAGAAAAAAATTTACCAGCTACAAAGCGTGATATGCTCCATAAAGTACGTGATAATCAAAATATTCTTCAAAATAGGAAAGTTTTGGTTATTGATGATGATATTCGTAATAGCTACGCATTGGCAATTGTCTTAGAAGAATATGACGTAGAAATTATTTTTGCAGAAAGTGGCGAAACAGGAGTTGAAAAATTGGCGGAACATGATGATATTGATGTTGTCTTAATTGATATTATTATGCAGGACATGGACGGCTACGAAACCATACAAGCTATTCGCAAGCAAGCTAAATATCGGCAATTACCCATCATTGCCATCATTACCAAAACTGAGCGAGGCGAAAAAGCTAAATGTATTGAAGCCGGAGCAAGTGACTATTTACCTAAACCCATCGATAGTGAAAAATTGTTATCGGTGATGCGGATGTGGCTCTATCGGTAAATTATAGCAATGGTTAATAATTATTAGATATCGTTCCCAAATTTTATTTGGGAACGCACTGCCTTTGAAGCTTCGCTTCAAGAACACTCAGAATTTTGGATAGACAGGAAAATCAAAACTAATGAATACAATTTCCCCCATTTCAAATGGTAAAACACGTCTTAATTTTTTTCAATCCTTGCGAGGTAAGCTTATCTTATTACTACTCGCTGTGTCACTTGTACCACTGATTACCATGGGAATGTTGACTTATAATCAAGTTAAAACCGTATTGGAGAAAGAGGTATTAGATCAATTGGCTGCAATACGTGATCTTAAATCTGACCAGATAGAGGATTATTTCAACGAACGACAAGAGGATATTAGATCGTTATCTAATAGTTTTTCTACTTCTGCTGCCATTCGCTCTTTTGCTAAAGCTATGCTAACGAAAGAATTGTCTAAAGATAATGCCGACATACTCAAACATTATCGTTCTCTCTATCTGCATAAACCAAAATTGCTAAATGCCAATGATGGTAGTGCTTATAGTACGGTACATGCTAAATATCACCCGTTGTTTAAGGAATATCTTGAAGCCCACGGCTACTATGATATTTTCTTAATAGAGCCACACAATGGAAATATTCTCTACACAGTCATGAAAGAAAAAGATTTTGGTACAAATCTTATAAATGGCTTATATGCTAATACCAGCTTTGGTGCGATTTTTAAAGAAGCCATTAAGGCAAGCAATCGTAATTTTGTCTTACTCAAAGATTTTGCCTATTACGCACCTTCCAATCGACCAAGCTCATTCGTGGCTTCACCTATTTTTGACCAATCCGAATTAGTCGGCGTGCTAGTATACCAGTTATCAATTGACAAGATTAATACTTTGATGCAGCATAGTGCCGGTTTGGGAGAAACAGGGGAAACTCTCTTGATCAGTGCAACTGATTTTCTTATGCGTTCTAATTCCCGTTTTTTTAAGGAAATTACTATCCTAAAAAGCAAGGTAGACAATGAAGCGAGTCGTGCCGCAGCAAGAGGTGAAAGTGGGGTTAAAACTATTGTGGATGCTTACAATAATTCAATGGTTGTTGCTTACAAACCACTTATTATCGCTGGAGTACAATGGTTGTTGTATGCCAAGATTAATGAAGCAGAAGCCTTCAAAATGACCTATGATATGTTGCTCTTGATGTTGAGCGTTATGGGACTTATTGCTTTGATAATAACAGTTATTGCTATATTTATGGGTAATTTGATTGTTAAACCGATTCTAGCAATGATCGATACTACCAGTCAGTTAGCCGCCGGTAATCTTAATCAAAGTATTGAATTTAATAGTAAAGATGAAATTGGAGTGATGGGCCAAGCTTTTCAAGAAACGCTCAGCATTTTACGCCAAGTTATTGAAGACATTGTCCATATTTCCCAAGGACTTGCCAATGGCAATCTGAATATAAGCCCACAAGCAGAATATCAAGGCGACTTTAGCCAAATTAAAACGGCTTTGGCAACGGGTTTGGAAAAACTACGCTTAGTCAATAGAGACATTATACAAGTATCACAAGGACTGGCAGCCGGTGATCTGCATGTCATGCCTCAAGCAGAATATAGTGGCGATTTTGTTCAAATCAAAACAGCTTTGGAAACGAGCTTATCCGATTTAGATAAGGTTATTAAAGACATTGTCCAAGTGTCACAAGGATTAGCTAAAGGTATTTCAATCACTACGAAAACCGAGTACCGTGGCGATTTTATCCAAATCAAAAAAGCTCTAGAAAATGCAGCAACCCAATTAGCAGAAATTACTGCTAAAAATAAAGTCCAAGATTGGCTTAAAACGGGTCAAACTCAATTGAATGCTCAAATAACCGGCGAACAGGAAATTGCCAGTGTCACCAAAAAAATCATTTCCTTTTTGACAACTTATGTTGAAGCGCAAGTGGGTTTATTTTATCTGATGGAAGAAACAGAGGGACAACAATATTTGCAACTTATCGCTAGTTATGCTTATGTCAACAACGATAAGTCGCCGACTAAACACTTCTTAACCAAAGGGTTAGTTGGGCAAGCTGCCCTTGAACGCAAGGTGATCTCTGTCACCCAAACGCCCAAAGAATGTCCACCGATTACGCGCTCTGGTTTAGCGGGGACTTTACCACGTCATGTGTTATTGTTGCCTTTTTTATATGAAGATAAGGTAAAAGGTGTCATTGAAATCGGTTCTGTTAACATGATGACAGAAATTCAACGCGAATTTCTGGAGCAAGTGATGCCAAATATTGGTATCGCGATAAATATGACAGAATCACGCGCTCAAATGCAAACTTTATTAAAACAAAGCCAACAACAAGCTGAAGTTCTTAAAGAAAAGCAAGCAGAATTAGAAGCTAACAATGCGAAATTACAAATTCAATCAACAGAGTTGGAAAACCAACAAGAGGAATTGCGTCAAACCAATGATTCCCTTGAAGAACGTACCAAGGATTTAGAATTTCAAAAAACAGAAATTCAGGAAAAAAACATCGCTTTGGAACAAACGAAACGAAAAATGGAAGATGCTCAAGTGGCTATTGAAACCAAAGCCAAAGAACTAGAATTAGCCAGTAGATATAAATCTGAATTTCTTGCCAATATGTCGCATGAACTGCGTACCCCCTTAAATAGTTTGCTTATCCTCGCCCAATTGTTAGCAAATAATAAAAGTGGTAATTTGGATGAAAATCAGATTAAATATGCCAAAACTATTCATAGTGCAGGCAACGATTTACTCACGCTTATCAATGAAATCCTTGATTTATCCAAGGTAGAAGCGGGTAAAGTTGAAGTGCAATTTGAAGAAGTGTCGCTGGCTAATTTGCTGCAAACCATTGAACAGAAATTCTGCCACGTTGCCGAAGATAAAGGGTTATCATTTCAATGCTATATCGCTGATAATTTACCACCAGCTTTGCAAACTGATGAACAACGCCTTCAGCAAATTATTAACAATCTCTTATCCAACGCTTTTAAATTTACCAGTAAGGGCATTGTGAAAGTCGTTATACAGCATCCAATGACTATGCCCGCATTTTTGAGCTTAGGAGAAAAGCAACTTGAATTAGACAAGATTATTGCCATCAGTGTTGTTGATAGTGGAGCTGGTATTCCAAAGGACAAACAACAACTTATCTTTGAAGCTTTCCAACAGGCTGATGGTAGCACAAGCCGTCGTTATGGAGGCACTGGATTAGGCTTATCCATCTCTCGTCAACTTGCCCGCTTGCTTGGTGGTGAACTGACTTTGGAGAGTAAAGAAGAAAAAGGAAGCACTTTCACTTTATATTTACCAGAAACTGCTCCTAATCAATCATTATTAAACCAGGAATCTGGACCAATTTCTAATGGGGAAAAGGCTTCACAATCTGATAAAGAGAGTAAAAGTGATTCGGCTCCGCGTATGCTGCATGACAAAGAAGTGATTTTCAAGGGCAAAAAAGTATTGATTGTTGATGATGATGCGCGTAATACATTTGCCTTGACAACTATTTTGGAAGAATATGATATGGAAGTTGTCACAGCAGGAGATGGTAAAGAAGTACTTAACAAGTTAAAAGAAAATAAGGATACTGCTATTATTCTGATGGATATTATGATGCCAGAAATGGATGGTTATCAAGCAATGCGAGAAATTCGCAAACAAGCACAATATAGCGATCTCCCCATCATTGCACTCACCGCTAAAGCCATGAAAGGTGATAAATCGAAATGTATTGAAGCTGGGGCAAATGATTACTTGGCTAAACCGCTAGATGCTGATAAACTGGTTTCCTTAATGCGAATTTGGCTTTATCGGTAGTATCGGTTTCCAAAATAAATTTTGGACTCCATGTTCAATTGTTAAAATTATTGGTTTTATTAGTTTATCCACGTAATTCGTTGTACTAATTATTAAGACAAATTTCAAAATAAAAACACCAAAACAAGTATGACTTTCTCAACTAACGCTTGGCAAGATAACACAGCAACTTTTGATGATCCTCTGTTGCAGTGTCTTGTCATTTTAACTAAATTGCTCAATAAGCCTTTTTCTGCGGATGCACTCAAAGCGGGTTTACCTCTTGTTAATAACCGTTTTACGCCCGAACTATTTATCCGTGCTGCAAAACGCGCTCAATTATCAGCTCGCCTTGTCAAACATTCTCTCCCGCAATTGACAGAATTAGTTTTGCCAGCAGTGTTACTATTGAAAGATGGGCAAGCCTGCATACTGCTTAAGTATCTTGATAAACAGAAAAAAAATGTGCAAATTATTCTACCTTCCTCTGGCGAAGGAGTACTTGAATTGCCACTCAAAGATTTGGAAGCCAATTATAATGGCTATGCTTTATTTGTTAGTACTAAATTCATTTTTGATGCTCGCGCCGAAGAGAGTATTAAGTCTCGCCCTCGTAATTGGTTTTGGGGGACATTGCTAAAATCTTGGCCCATTTATAGCGAAGTTATTGTTGCTTCCTTACTTATTAATTTATTTGTGTTGGCTTCACCACTGTTTGTGATGAATGTTTATGATCGTGTTGTACCTAATCACGCTATAGAAACATTGTGGGTATTGGCGATTGGTGTTGCTATCGTCTTTGGCTTTGATGTGATTATACGCACTTTACGCGGTTATTTTATTGATATAGCGGGAAAAAAAACAGATATTCTCTTAGCCAGCATGATTTTTGAACAAGTATTAGGCACACAAAGAATTGCTCATCCTCGTTCTGTTGGCGCGTTTGCTAATCATTTGCACGAATTTGAAAGTTTTCGAGATTTTTTTACTTCGACAACCTTAACCACAGTCATCGATATTCCTTTTGCCTTATTATTTATTTTTGTTATTTGGATGTTACACAATGAATTAGCACTTATCGCCTTGTATGCCATACCAATAGTTATTACTTTTGGTGTGTTAATCCAATTTCCACTGGGTAAAGTCATAAAACAAACGTTTCGTGCCAGCACCCAAAAACATGCTTTGTTAGTTGAAATCTTAACCAGCATGGAAACCATCAAAACAACGGGTGCAGAAGGACAAATGCAGCAACGCTGGGAGCAATTAATCACTGAAATAGCACACTCCTCCCTTAAATCACGCTTATTATCATCACTATCCGTGAATTTTTCTGTGTTTACCCAGCAAATGAGTACGATTGTCGTTGTTGTTTATGGTGTGTATTTGATTGTGGCAGGTGAATTGACAATGGGTGCATTAATCGCTTGCACCATTTTGACAGGGCGAGCACTTGCACCACTGGCCCAAATTTCCAATTTATTGACTCGTTATCATCATTCATTGGCTGCCTATCAAGCCTTAGATCATATTATGAAGATGCCGTTAGAGCGTCCTTTGGGGCATCAGTTTTTAAATCGCCCCCAATTACAAGGCACGATTGAATTTAAACAAGTTGATTTTCATTACCCTGAACAACCTTTGCCCAGTCTCACTAAAGTATCATTTAAGATAGACGCGGGACAAAAAATTGGGATAATCGGGCGCATTGGCTCAGGTAAAAGCACCCTCGCCAAATTAATATTAGCACTCTATCAACCTGATAGTGGTAGTATTTTGCTAGATGGTGTTGATAGCCGCCAAATGGATCCCGCTGATGTACGCCGACACATTGGTTATGTACCACAAGATATTGAGTTGTTCTATGGCACGGTAAAAGACAATATTGTCATGGGCGCAACCTATATGGAAGATAATATGGTACTACGCGCTGCCCAACTTGCGGGAGTCGATGAATTTGTCAACCGCCATCCATTGGGTTTTGATATGCTTATTGGGGAGCGTGGTATGGGTTTATCGGGAGGGCAACGGCAAGCGATTGTTTTAGCAAGGGCTTTATTGTTCAATCCGTCTATATTATTGTTAGATGAACCCACAAATTCAATGGATAATAGCACTGAAGAACAATTAAAAGTGCGTTTGCAATCTTATCTTGAAAACAAAACACTCTTATTAGTGACACACCGTACTTCATTACTCTCATTAGTTGATCGATTAATCGTGATGGATAGGGGACAAATAGTCGCGATGGGACAAAAAGAACAAGTGATTAAGGCATTAGCAACAGGGCAGGTTAAGATGTCAACGAATTAGTGATTCTTTTTTTTGGAATGTAAGGTGTTATTAAATTCCACCAATTTCATCTGTGGCTATTTATTTGGATAGTCGCAGGGTTAAAGGTAAAAAGCGTTTAGTTTGGCGATGTGAAGCGATACGACAGGCTGGCATCAGTATTTTAAAGAACGAAAAAACAGTACAATAGGAGAAATAAAATGCCAGCTAAAGATGTTTTCCATGATGTTGTTAAAAAAGCACTCATGAAACAAGATTGGATAATAACTGATGATCCGTTAACATTACGAGTTGGCGGTATCAATTTATATGTTGATTTAGGTGCTGAAAAGCTTATTACGGCTGAGAAAGAGAGTGAAAAAATTGCAATCGAAGTTAAGAGCTTCATAGGCAAAACTTATCTCGCAGAATTTCATCAAGCAGTGGGGCAATTTATACATTATCGTATGGTATTGAAAAAGGAGGAACCAAAACGTGTTCTTTATCTTGCAATACCTGCAAATGTGTATAAAGATTTTTTTATGCTTCCATTTACACAAGATTCTGTCCAAACCAATCAACTTAAACTGATTATTTACGATACTAAAACAGAGGAAATTATGCAATGGCTAACTTAGAAAAATACCGCTTTTGTGTTGAGCAAGCACTTAAAAATTATAGTCGTTATAAACCGGCTTATGGGGAGATAGAAGTCCAACTTATTTTTGATCAACAACGTAATCACTATCAATTAAATAACGTGGGATGGAATAAAGACTTACGAATTTTTGGTTGCGTGTTACATCTTGATATCAAAGATGAAAAGATTTGGGTGCAGTATGATGGGACTGAGGATGGTATAGTTGATGAGTTAGTGGCATTAGGTATTCCGAAAGAAGATATTGTATTGGGTTTTCATCCTTATGATAGAAGACAATATACTGGATTTGCAATGGGTTGATGAGCTGGCTTAAGGAAATACTGTCATAATTTTCCTCCTTGTTCCCAACGTCTCGTCTCATCGTTATACACAAATTGAAATTATCAAAGGTAGGGTGCGTCTTACGCACCATTTTTCACGGTATTTCATCTTTCACGGCATTTCATCAAAACGGTGCGTAAGACGCACCCTAAACAATAAACTTTATAATTCAATAAGTTAAAAAATTATGTATAACGATGAGAACTCTGTTTGGGAATGAGAGTAAAATGTTACAAAAACATACTCGAAATGTAACATCAATTTTTTATCCTACTACAGCTAAAGCATATTAGACATAAACAAACAATAATGGAACATCCAAACTGTCCTAGAATTTTTTTTGCTAAAAATACTTGACCTCGACATTTAATTAGTGTAATAATGGTCGCGGCTATAGTTTTGGACAACTCGCTTTAGCCAATTTCGCTTAACTAACTCATTTTGCTATGGTTATTATAAATTGTCTTCAATTTGAGTAGGTTTTGATGTGACTGTCCGTTCTATGGTTTGTTTTCTTTTATAATATTGGATAATTTTTTAGTGAAATTGATTGAAATTTGTTATTGTGTAGTATTTGTTAGTATTTGGAAGAAATTACACATCAAACAATCCTTATTGTAAATTTATTGTAGTGAATTTTATGTTTACTTTATCTGTCCATTTTATGCCAATTGATTGAAAATAAAAAAATGAAAAACCTTACTTTGGGAGACAAGATTAATATTTTTGCTACTATTATAGGTATTTTGGGTATTATTGTAACTATCATTACAACCTATTTCAGCATGTTTACAGGGGCAGTAATAGGGGTAATAGGGATAATGATAGGGTTGTTTTTTTCTAGATTTTTACAAAGATTAACTAATCAGCCTTGGTTTTCCAAAAAGAAAAATCCTCGTCTTTTAGGACGAGAAAAAGAAATACAGAGTTTAATTGGTAAAATAGAAACTGGACAATCAAGTATTATTGTTGGAATTTTTAGTAGTGAAAGAACAGCTATATTGGATTATTTAAGAAAACGTAATAATTCAAAACAATTTATTTTTTCCCACTTGGATATTGGTCCTATCGCTGGTAATGCTAAAAATCAACAAGAATTTGGACCCGTTCAATTTTGGGAAGAATCTTTACAAAAAATTGGAAAAATTAATGAACTTCAAGATGAGTTTAATAGTTATGAAGAAAGTCAACAGCATGATTTTGAATATTTTTCTCTTGAACAACTTTTTAAGCAAATAGATCAAAAAGGTTATCGGCTTGTCTTAATGATTAATAGATTCCATAAAATTGTTCATCTTGATAAATTAAATGATCCGAGCTTTTTTGCAAGTTTACGCGCTTTAGGTTTACATGCACATGGACCTCTTAGTCTGATTTTGACTATTAGCGAATCTGAACAACTCCCTAAATTACGTACACTTGAAGCCGGCAAATTATATGAGTTTAATTTTTTGAATGAAATTAATTTAGGTGCTTTGTCAGAGAAGCAGACGGATGATTTATTAAGAAAAAAGGGTATTAGAAGAAAAGAAGAATGTCAGTGGATAAAGGAATGTAGTGGTGGACATCCTTATCTTTTACAGAAAGCGATAAAACTTTTGGAAACTCATTCAAAAAGTTTTTTATATAGCTTATTCTTCCGAAATTCCTTTAAACCGGAAACGATGAAAGACCAGTTTTTAGAAAAAATAGTAGAAAGAGAACTGCTACAAAAAAATTTGAGTACTCATCCCGATATGTGCAATGCCTTATTTTCTGTTGTAGAAGGAAAAACAAATAGCATTCATTCCAAAGCACTTAATGAATTAAGAAGACAGGGTTTTTTGGATAAAATTGACGAACAGTGGAAAATTCGTTCCCTGGTAATTGCTGATTTTCTCAGTAAAAAAGTGCAGGAAAAAGATCAGTTATGTGATACTACAGTCAAATAAGAAACTGATGTTACGCACAACGCTTCTTCTGTGCTGAGGGCAGGGCGGGGTTTGCAATCCCGCTGTCACATTTTAAAGCTAACCCTTAAAAAAAAGAGTGGTCATTCGATAGATTTGTAGAGACGCGATGCTCGCGTCTCGGCTCGTGCCGTAAATAATTATGAAATTATTTACCCCCCAGATGTTTGTTTATGACATGTAAACCTGCTGGCTTTTTTTGACCAGTAAGAGACGCGAGCATCGCGTCTCTACAACATAATCATAGAATGATTTATAGCAAGTCATTCTTTTTTAGAAACTTGAACATTAAGTCTCGTAGAAACACTGTGCGTAACATCAGTAAGAAACATTTAATTTAGCTAATTCAGAATAATATTATGTGGAAATCAAATTTTTTCCTTAAAGGGCAGAATAATCCCATAGTGAATCCCTATTTTTGTGGATCAGAAGTTGGTGGTGAAAAAGCAGTTGCAGCTTTTGTAGGAAGAGAGTCAATTTTGGAAAATATTCGGCAATCTTTAAACAATCCGAATCATAATGGTCTTTGGTTATATGGACGTGCTCGTATTGGGAAAACTTCTATCTTAAAAAAACTAGAAACTGAGTTGTCTAAGGAATCAACCTATCTTCCTATTTTTTACTCTTTTAAACCTAGTAGAAGCATTCATAATAGACTTATCAAAAGAATTTCTAAAGATACTGTGTTGTCAGAGTTAATAAAAAAAATCAACATTGAATTACCAGACATTAAAGATTTTGATACTTTTCTAAAAGAAGTAAAATCATTGAAGAAAAAGATCATCTTTTTATTTGATGAATTTCAAGATAGTATAATGTTTCATGAAAATCAAAGCACAAATGAGGAAATGTTTTCTGATTATTTACAAGAAACCCTATTAAAGCTTGATCCTAAAAATATCAATTTTGTGATTGCATCAAGAAACCATGATAAAAATCACATTATTGATTTCTTCAGAGAATTTTCTGCAAGAGAACAGATTTCTTTATTTAATAGTGAAGACACAAAAAGAATAATAGATCTTTCTGATAATAAATTGTCTTGGTCTGAGTCTGCCGTTGAACGAGTCTATGAAGAAACTAAAGGTCATCCTCTCTTAACACAATGTTTGTGTGGACGTATATGGGACGATAAAATACATGGAAATTCAACAATAGTAGAAGAAATGGATGTTGAACAAGCCATTAGTAACTTGAACAATATGGACAAAATTGGGGGAATAGCAGCTATCTGGGATGATTTAAGTGAATCAGAACAAATCGTATTATTAGCTATAGCTAAAGCTATGCCAGATATAAACAAAAATAAAATCATGAGGGAAGATGTAGAAAACATATTAGGTAATTATAAGTTACCGAAAGAAATCATCCTACAAAAAATTATCCCCCTCAGTGACAGCGATTATTTAACTCAAAAAGGAAACACATTCCAATTTAAAATTAAATTACTAGGACGTTGGCTTACAAAAAATCCCGAAAATCAAGGTAAATTAGAAGAAATGGCAAATAAATTAGCCAATTTATATTCGGGAAATAAGAGTGCTGATGGTTATTATATGGCTGGAGTAGGTGACCGTGATCGTGAACAATTTGACGACGCAGTTAAATCCTTTGAAAGAGCAGACAAGATAATGTTAGAAACAGGTGATATTCATCTTGGCGCAAATAAGAATTTAGTGGAAATTTCCTATGAACAGGGAAAAATTGATGAGGCATTAAAAATAGTTCAATCTATTGCTAAAAGGAAAGAAATTTCTGGGTTAAAACTAATAGAACTTTTGAAATTGAAAAATTCTCTATCTGCTGATAAAAAAGCTGAATTTTGGCAAGGTATTTTAAAAATTTATCCAGATTATTCGTGTCTTATTCCTGAATGTTGGGAACAAAAAGGTAATGAAGCTCACAAGAAAGGTGATTTAGACAAAGCACAAGAATATTATGAAAATGCCAATCTTATGGATAGGGTGGCTCAAGTAAAACAAGAAATTATGGAAAAAGCTAAACAAAAAGGTGACTTGGCAAAAGTGTTAGGATTTGTCTTTGAAGAAAAATTGACTCAGATAAATAATCATTTTGATCAAAAGCTGGAAGATATTGAAAAGTCTCTTCATACCCTTCAAAGCCAATTGACTCATGCTAATGAGCAAAAACAATGGTTGTTATTAGCAGGTATAGGTATAGGTGGAATTTTGATAGGAATGGTTTTAATGGCTGTTATAGGATTTCTTTCTAAAGAACAAGAAACAATTGTTGAAAAAATTACTCAACCTGCAACAAATGTGAATACGCAACTTGAAGAAATTCAAGGGAAATTAGCAACTATTCAAAACGAACCGGTTCCAGATGTGCCAAGTAATCCTAACCCTAATCCAGTTTCCCCTGATAAAGATGAGACCACGGATATCAATAAATGTTCATCAACTTATGAGGTGCAAGAAGGTAATAATTACACTAACATAGCATATTCTTGTTATACAGATTATAAGTGTTGGACATCTATTGCTGAAAAAAATTGGCTTTTATCTTTAGAAGGACTGCATAAAGGAGATAAACTAAAAATGCCAGTTATCTCTAACGTTGAAGATTGCATTGGGGTAGATGAGACAGTTTTTTTCCCACTAGTGAATTATACTATAGAAAAATGTGGCGATATGTCTAATTGGAGAGAAATCTATAACTATAACTCCAATGGAAAAGAGTTATCAGGGAAAATTTTTAATAAAAATAAAATAAAATTACCTCCAATATGCAAAAACAAACATAAATAATTATTCTACACATCTTGTTGTCTGAATCAGAATTTTCAGAATTAAATCAAAATCATTCATTTCATGGTTTGGTTTTCATTCTGGAAATTCTAAAATTCTGTAAATTCTGATTCAGACAATATTTGGTTTTAAATCCTGTTAATC
>JAUCGK010000078.1 GCA_030378085.1 Candidatus Parabeggiatoa sp. HSG14 | reverse complement strand
CCCCCCTAACCCCCCGTACACAGGGGGAAGTCCCAAAATAGAAAAATTAAAGCAAAGTGTCGAATGATGTTTGGTTCCACCCGTGTACGGGGGGTTAGGAGGGTGTCCCCAAAATCTGTTACAATCAGAATTTTAATTATCTCTTGTAAATTTTGAATTCATAAAAGGCTTGCTATTTTTGGCTGAATATTGACTATGACATTCATTCCGTTAGGAATACCTATTAAATGTGCCAATTCAATATAAGGAGTGACGCTGGAGCGTCACAATATGTGTTCCAACGCTGGAGCGTTGGAACAAGAAAACTTGTCCAAATTTGTCAGGTTTTTTCCACAGAATTTAGAGAAAATACAAAATTTATTATAATTTATAAAGTAGCCAAGTCTGCGGAAGAAATACCTGTTGTTTTTGAAACTATCGTTGGCTCAATACCAGCAGCTAACATATTGCGAGCGATTTCTTGTTTTTCAGCTAATCGTCCTTTTTGTAATCCTTGTTCAACGCCTTTTTCAAAGGCTACATTGGCGTGTTGCTCGGCAACATCGGCGCGTTGTCCTTCAACCTCTAAATCAGGTAACACTTTACCAGTTAGTGCATCGACAAAAATTAAGTGGTGTTGTTGAGCCGCAATTTTAATATTCATTGAAGGCAACAAAAAATAGCCAGCACTATCAGCAGGAATTTTTGTCGGTTGTCCCTTAATTTTTTGCCACAGATGGAGTTCAATTGACTCCCTTAATTTTTTTTGAGGCGTAATCGCATCAATCACCAAATAAGTTTCTACTCCCAAACCAAAATAAAAAGGTACATTACTCGTTAAATCTTTAAAATGGCTGTCTGGTGAAGTCAGTTCAATTATGCAACGAGGGGGTTTACTAATCTCTAAATCATAAGACGATGGTGCTGGAAAACAATCTTCCATTAATAATAAATCTGGGCCAATACGGTTTTTAACTTTGTTTGAATCTCTATAAAGCAAAAACGTATCAACCAATAACATTAAGCTTTGTTTTTTTAAGGGTATTCGTAATACTTCAACAATATACGTTAATAATTGTCCATGAAGTCCACCGGCTGGCATAAGTTCTTCCTCAGTTTGATAAGCAAAAGGATCAGTGTCCCAATTTTCAGTGATGTGGGACGGAATCCAGCCGGGGCGTTCTGGCTTGGTTTTCCTTGTTGCTTTTATTTTTAAGGGTATAAACTTTGGAATTATTTCCGGTGTTTTTTCTAATAGGGCATGGGCTGGCATGGTTTTTTCCTCTATGCTTTGTATTTTATTTTTAATCTAAAATATCAAGGTTAAAAATTTTAAATCTAGTTAGATAAACTTGTCAATATACAAAATTTATCTCATTAAAAGTTGATTATTAAAAAAATAAATCATTTCATGAGCAATCCTTGAAATTTCTTCACAACACGCCAATGTTGTTGAGTCTTTAAAAAAGGGAGAAAATTGGGGAATGTGTTATTAATGTTGTCTCAATTATTTTATGTATATTCCTAACTCATGGACAGTAAAATAGTATTATTTCAAAATGAGATTGTTGGTTAAAAAATGAATACATCAAAAAATTTAATTTAGATTCAATTTTGAATTATTTTTCTGGTTCCAACGCTGGAGCGTTGGAACGAGGAAATATAAGGAGTACAACGAAACGCAGTGGCGAAACGCCCATTTGAAAAAATTACAACGAATGGCTTATGCTTTTGATTTTATTCGTTGTTGTCTTTTCAAATTCGTTGTACTCATCATCCCGCGTTGGAACGAGGAAAAAAATCATGGAAATAGGAAGACTTAAGTATGATGTGCTTTTTAAAAAAGTGTTTTACAAAAAACATTTGTTGAAAGCATTTTTAAATACGGTTCTTAAACAAGAGTTGTCCTCCCCAATCACAGATATCAGTTATGAGCCGACTGATTTTATTATTGAAGGGAAATCGCTATTAGTCCAAAAATCCAAGCATGATGTGATTGATGTTTTTTGTATTACTCAACAAAAAGAGCGTATCCTGATTGAATTGCAAAAAGGCTATAATAAACGTGCGCTCCCCCGTTTTTTAGATTATCAATGCCGAAATTATTCCAGTCAATTTAGGACGGGTTCGGATTATACGGTTGTTGTCCCTTGTTATAGCATTTGTTGGTTCTTTGATATGAAGCCACCACATAAGAAGGTGAAAGAAACAATTACGCTTTCTTCTAATTGTAAGAAAACAGATTGGCATTTTGAGTGGAAAATTATTGCCTTATATCCTCAAAATATTCCTAAAAGTCACCTTGAACAACAAAAAATTGACCAGTTAGAAGAATGGTTGCTTTTGGATATTATTGAAGATATGGAAATATCGCAAGAAATTCAACAGTTTTTTAATACTCAAGAAGTAAAAGAGGCCTTTGAAACGTTAGATTTATCAGAGTTGTCAGAAGAGCAACTTCGGCGAATGATGTTTGAGGAAGAAATCACTAAAGGATATTCTGACTTGTATGAAGAGAAAATTCGGGAAGCAGAGAAAAAAACAAAGAAAGAAACAGAAAAAGAACAAAAATTAGCAATTGCCAAAAACATGCTGTCTCAAAAAATGAGTATTAAAATAATTGCACAATTGACAGGACTCAGTAAAGATGAGATTACTGCATTAATTAAGGAGTGATGCTATGGAAATAGGAAGACTTAAGTATGATGTGCTTTTTAAAAAAGTGTTTCACAAAAAACATTTGTTGAAAGCGTTTTTAAATACGGTTCTTAAACAGGAGTTATCCTCCCCAATCACAGATATCAGTTATGAGCCGACTGATTTTATTATTGAAGGGAAATCGCTATTAGTCCAAAAATCTAAGCATGATGTGATTGATGTTTTTTGTATCACTCAACAAAAAGAGCGAATCTTGATTGAATTACAAAAAGGCTATAACAAACGTGCGCTCCCTCGTTTTTTGGATTACCAGTGTCGAAATTATTCCAGTCAATTTAGGACGGGTTCGAATTATACGGTTGTTGTCCCTTGTTATAGCATTTGTTGGTTCTTTGATATGAAGCCACCACATAAGAAGGTGAAAGAAACAATTACGCTTTCTTCTAATTGTAAGAAAACAGATTGGCATTTTGAGTGGAAAATTATTGCCTTATATCCTCAAAATATTCCTAAAAGTCACCTTGAACAACAAAAAATTGACCAGTTAGAAGAATGGTTGCTTTTGGATATTATTGAAGATATGGAAATATCGCAAGAAATTCAACAATTTTTTAATACTCAAGAAGTAAAAGAGGCCTTTGAAACACTAGATTTGTCTAACTTGTCAGAAGAACAACTTCGGAGAATGATGTTTGAGGAAGAAATCACTAAAGGATATTCTGACTTGTATGAAGAAAAAATTCAAGAAGTAGAGAAAAAAACAGAAAAAGAACAAAAATTATCAATTGCTAAAAATTTGCTCTCTCAAGAAGTGAATATTGAGATAATCGTACAATCAACAGGACTCAGTAAGGATGAGATTACTGCATTAATTAAGGAGTGATGCTATGGAAATAGGAAGACTTAAGTATGATGTGCTTTTTAAAAAGGTGTTTCACAAAAAACATTTGTTGAAAGCGTTTTTAAATACGGTTCTTAAACAGGAGTTATCCTCCCCAATCACAGATATCAGTTATGAGCCGACTGATTTTATTATTGAAGGGAAATCGCTATTAGTCCAAAAATCCAAGCATGATGTGATTGATGTCTTTTGTATTACTCAACAAAAAGAACGCATCCTGATTGAATTACAAAAAGGCTACAATAAACGCGCACTCCCTCGTTTTTTAGATTATCAATGCCGAAATTATTCCAGTCAATTTAGGACGGGTTCGGATTATGCGGTTGTTGTCCCTTGTTATAGCATTTGTTGGTTCTTTGATATGAAACCGCCGCATAAGAAGGTGAAAGAAACAATTACGCTTTCTTCTAATTGTAAGAAAACAGATTGGCATTTTAAGTGGAAAATTATTGCCTTATATCCTCAAAATATTCCTAAAAGTCACCTTGAACAACAAAAAATTGACCAGTTAGAAGAATGGTTGCTTTTGGATATTATTGAAGATATGGAAATATCGCAAGAAATTCAACAATTTTTTAATACTCAAGAAGTAAAAGAGGCCTTTGAAACACTAGATTTGTCTAACTTGTCAGAAGAGCAACTTCGGCGAATGATGTTTGAGGAAGAAATCACTAAAGGATATTCTGACTTGTATGAAGAGAAAATTCGAGAAACAGAGAAAAAAACAAAGAAAGAAACAGAAAAAGAACGAAATTTGGCAATTGCTAAAAATTTGCTCTCTCAAGAAGTGAATATTGAGATAATCGTACAATCAACAGGACTTAGTAAGGATGAGATTACTGCATTAATGAATAATAGTTAATGCAATGAGGAGTACAACGAAAAGGAGTACAACGAATTTGAAAAGACAACAACGAATAAAATCAAAAGCATAAGCCATTCGTTGTAATTTTTTCAAATTCGTTGTACTCATCATCCCGCGTTGGAACGAGGAAAAAAATCATGGAAATAGGAAGACTTAAGTATGATGTGCTTTTTAAAAAAGTGTTTCACAAAAAACATTTGTTGAAAGCATTTTTAAATACGGTTCTTAAACAAGAATTGTCCTCCCCAATTACAGATCTCAGTTATGAGCCGACTGATTTTATTATTGAAGGGAAATCGTTATTAATCCAAAAATCTAAACATGATGTGATTGATGTTTTTTGTATTACTCAACAAAAAGAGCGAATCTTGATTGAATTACAGAAAGGCTACAATAAACGCGCACTCCCTCGTTTTTTAGATTATCAATGCCGAAATTATTCCAGTCAATTTAGGAGGGGTTCGGATTATGCGGTTGTTGTTCCTTGTTATAGCATTTGTTGGTTCTTTGATATGAAGCCGCCGCATAAGAAAGTGAAAGAAACAATTACGCTTTCTTCCAATTGTAAGAAAACAGATTGGCATTTTAAGTGGAAAATTATTGCCTTATATCCTCAAAATATTCCAAAAAGTCACCTTGAACAACAAAAAATTGACCAGTTAGAAGAATGGTTACTTTTGGATATTATTGAGGATGTAGAAATATCGCAAGAAATTCAACAGTTTTTTAATACTCAAGAAGTGAAGGAAGCCTTTAAAACACTAGATTTGTCTGACTTGTCAGAAGAACAATTTCGGCGAATTATGTTTGAAGATCATATTTTACAAAATACTGATTTATATGAAGAAAAACTGAAAAAAAGAGATAAAGAACGAGATAAAAAACGAAATTTAGAAATTGCTAAAAATTTGCTAGCACAACAGATTGATATAAAAGTAATCATGCAGTCAACGGGACTTAATAAGGATGAGATTACGGCATTAATGAGTGATAGTTAATGCAATGAGGAGTACAACGAAAAGGAGTACAACGAAAAGGAGTACAACGAATTTGAAAAAATAACAACGAATAAAATCAAAAGCATGTTTAAGCTATTCGTTGTGTGTGTTTTTAATGGGCGTTTCGCCACTGCGTTTTGTTGTACTCATCTTTCGTTGTACTCATCATCCCGCGTTGGGAAGAGGAAAAAAATCATGGAAATAGGAAGACTTAAGTATGATGTGCTTTTTAAAAAAGTGTTTCACAAAAAACATTTGTTGAAAGCATTTTTAAATACGGTTCTTAAACAAGAATTGTCCTCCCCAATCACAGATATCAGTTATGAGTCGACTGATTTTATTATTGAAGGGAAATCTGTATTAGTCCAAAAATCCAAGCATGATGTGATTGATGTCTTTTGTATTACTCAACAAAAAGAGCGTATCCTGATTGAATTACAAAAAGGCTATAATAAACGTGCGCTCCCCCGTTTTTTAGATTATCAATGCCGAAATTATTCCAGTCAATTTAGGACGGGTTCGGATTATACGGTTGTTGTCCCTTGTTATAGCATTTGTTGGTTCTTTGATATGAAGCCACCACATAAGAAGGTGAAAGAAACAATTACGCTTTCTTCTAATTGTAAGAAAACAGATTGGCATTTTAAGTGGAAAATTATTGCTTTATATCCTCAAAATATCCCCAAAAGTCATCTTGAACAACAAAAAATTGACCAGTTAGAAGAATGGTTGCTTTTGGATATTATTGAAGATATGGAAATATCGCAAGAAATTCAACAGTTTTTTAATACTCAAGAAGTGAAAGAGGCCTTTGAAACGTTAGACTTATCAGAGTTGTCAGAAGAGCAACTTCGGCGAATGATGTTTGAGGAAGAAATCACTAAAGGATATTCTGACTTGTATGAAGAGAAAATCAGGGAAGCAGAGGAAAAAACAGAAAAAGAACAAAAATTAGCAATTGCCAAAAACATGCTGTCTCAAAAAATGAGTATTAAGATAATTGCACAATTGACGAGACTCAATAAAGATGAGATTACTGTATTAATAAAGGAGTGACGCTGGAGCGTCACGGTATGCATGATCTCCGTTGCGCTTCGTTACTTCGTTGCCAACGCTGGAGCGTTGGAACGAGAAACAAATTTCCTGCTAGCGAAAGCATTGGAACGAGGAGAAGTTTTTTAGCTTAAGCAAAAAATGTGAATTATACTAAACAGTAGTGTTAAACTCGGTCAATTATAAATAACTTGGAGTTAATATGCAATGTGAAGAAGTTAAAAAAATGGTAGAAACAGGTTTGCCAGGCGCACAAGCAGAAGTACATAGTAATGATGATCTCCATTTTAATGCGATTGTTATTTGTGAAGATTTTGTGGATAAAACCACTGTCAAACAACATCAAATGGTTTATGCCACTTTGGGCAATACCATACAATCAAATGAAATTCACGCGCTTTCTCTTAAAACTTACACGCCACAAGAATGGGAAACTGCGCGTGAGAAATAGGAATTTATATGGACAAATTATTGATTAATGGTGGTCATCAGCTTAACGGCGAAATTCGTATTTCTGGGGCTAAAAATGCTGCTTTACCTATATTGGCAGCCACTTTACTGGCAGAAACGCCTTCTTATATAAGCAATGTTCCTCATCTACAAGATATTACCACCATGATGATTTTGCTAGGACGCATGGGGATCAATTTTGTTGTAGATGACAAGCTCAATATTGAAGTAGATAGTCAAAACGTCCATACTTTTACTGCGCCTTACGACATGGTTAAAACCATGCGGGCTTCAATTTTAGTATTAGGCCCACTGTTAGCACGCTTTGGACAGGCGCATGTTTCATTGCCTGGAGGTTGTGCAATTGGAGCGCGTCCTGTCAATTTGCATATTCAAGGTTTAGCGGCTATGGGGGCAGATATTCATGTAGAAGGGGGTTATATTGAGGCGAAAGCTAAACGTTTACAAGGTGCAACTTTGTGTATGGATTTGGTCACTGTGACTGGCACAGAAAATTTGATGATGGCAGCGACTTTAGCTGATGGTGTCACGGTACTGGAAAATGCAGCACGGGAACCAGAAATTATTGACCTTGCTAATTTGTTAATTAATATGGGGGCACATATTGAGGGTGCTGGTACTGATATAATACGCATTGAAGGTGTCGAGAAATTATCTGGTACTCATCATTGTGTTCTACCAGATCGCATTGAAACAGGTACTTATTTAGTGGCAGCTACCATGACGGGCGGGCGTGTTAAACTTAAAAACACTGAAGCCAGTTTACTAGATGCAGTGTTGATGAAATTGCAAGAAGCCGGCGCAACAATTACTAAAGGCAGTGACTGGATAGAATTGGATATGCAAGGACGTAAACCTCGTGCAGTAGATATACACACGGCTCCTTATCCTGCCTTTCCCACCGATATGCAAGCTCAATTTACGGCTTTGAATGCTGTTGCTTCAGGTGTGGCTATGTTGACTGAAACTGTATTTGAAAATCGCTTTATGCATGTTTTGGAATTACAACGAATGGGCGCAAAAATTCGTTTAGAAGGGAATACTGCTATCATCAATGGTGTTGAACGTTTGCAAGCTGCTCCTGTGATGGCAACAGATTTACGGGCTTCTGCCGGTTTGGTATTGGCGGGCTTGGTTGCTGAAGGTAATACTTTGGTGGATCGTATTTATCACATTGATCGAGGTTACGAACAGATTGAAGAAAAATTTACACAATTAGGCGCGAAGATTAGTCGTGTATCGCGTTGACTAAAGTTTCGGGAAAGCAGCAAAGCTTTATTCCCGAAACAACACAAATCCCACTTTAGTCAACGGTTAACATTTTACCTGTTCCCCAGGCAAGTGCGTAATTGTGAATATCTCTAACCCATTCTTTAAGTGGTTGTGGTGTCCAGTCTAAAGGATGCATGGGAATTGTCCCTGTGCATCCTTCAGAATCTTCAAGCTCACAATGGGGCGTGTGTAGAGGCGCGGCAGACCAAGCTCTTAGCGGATTACGTACAAGAGGAATGCCGGCAACACTTGCCATACTAGTGGCTTCTATGGTGTTAAGATACTTAGATTTTCCTTGCCGAACTTCCATGTCAGCGGTTGTAGTGGGATCTAAAATAAAAGCATCTATTCCACTAGGACCCGGGGTTACTATTAAATAATCTGGATGTGTTTCGGTCACTTCTTTACAAATGAAACCACTGGGATGTCCTTTATGTCGTGATAATCTAGGTTCTATCCAAATACTGAGTTCAATTTTGGCTTTATATAAACGAACTTCGCCACCAAGAAATAATGCACCTGTTGGATCATTGGGAGATAGCCAGCCAAATGATTCAAATGCTTCAAGCAATTTAACACCACACCAACGTTGATATAAGTAAGGCGTATCGGCGATTTCGACTGTTCCATGTAAAAGATTATGTAAAAAACTTGGAAGATATTCTTTTGGTTTAATCAGTTGTTGTGCAAAACGTCTTAATCGTTGCCAAGCTGAAGAGCGTGGATAGGGATAAGGTAAATTTGGAGAAGAGACTAATTTTATTCGTACAGTTCGCAATAAAGTTGCACGTGCATGTTCCAATTTATTATGGGCATCATCTAAACGTGTACGCATACCTAATAAGGTCGCACGATCATTTTGTGCATAACTTGATTGGCCTTGTTGAGTAAATAGGGAATCATCAATATATTTCATGGTGCGCTTATAGACTTTGTCTAAGGCTGTTTGTTGCAAATCAAGCAAATGAATTAGCCAGCGTAAAGGACGAACGTCTGTTTCAACTACTGGCAATATACTGAACCAATGTGCAGGTAATAGACGTTTTGCCGCATCTTGTTGATAATCGCTTGCACGACGAGAAAAAGTTGCTTGTTTAGGTGAGGTGGTGTAATGCACCATCACTTTATGGGTAGCATCTGTTGTTTGTAACTCTTCTACTAATTGGGGTATTAACCCGGTTAAGAAATCAATTGATTTTAGTAAAGCGGTAGTACTTGCTACAGTACCCATACCTGTGGACACTTGTTGTGTTGTGTGTAAGCCAGGTAACAGTAATTCTGAAGAAAATGCTTTTAAATCATCAACTAATTGTTGGATAAAAGGATTCATAGTTTTTGTATTAACGATTCGTAAATTCCCTCTACTCTTGCCATTAAGAGGGCAAAAGGGATTGCCCCTACATAATGACCTGTAAGGAAAATCCTTTATGGGAGACGGAGGGGATTTTAGTGGTTTGGGTATTTTCGTTTTTTTGTATTATATTTTGATGTTACGCACAAAGCTTCTCCAAGATGCCTTGGAATAAATTCCAAGGCTAAAAGCTAAAGTCACCTAAAGGTGACTAAATTCAACGGAACGGATTTGAGGGGTATCAATTTTAAAAAATGACCTCTGATAACCTTGAATTATTTCCATAAGTTTATAAGCGCAGTCTTATAGTCCATAGGTGTTCGGTATTTATTTAAGTAATTGATTTTATTAAATATATTATCGTTCCCAAGTTTTACTTGGGAACGCACTGCCCAAGAAGCTCCGCTTCGAGAAAAACCAAAAGAATCGCTCAATCTCAAAAAACTTCAATGAAACAACCTTGTCGAAGCAAAGCTTCTGGGCAGTGCGTTCCCAAATAAAATTTGGGAACGATAAAAATCCCGAACATCTATGGTCTTATAGTCACCTTTAGGTGACTTTAGCATTTATCCCCAGGCTGAGAAGTGCAGTGCGTAACATCAGTTATATTCTTGGTGCATTCACTTTATCTAATATCGCTTTTAATACTGTATCAATATCATGTCCTTCAATTTCTAATTCTGGTGCTAAGGCAATGCGATGACGTAATGTAGCCAGTGCAATATCTTTAACATCATCTGGTATGACAAAATCGCGTCCTGCTAACAAAGCAGTAGCACGTGCTGCCCGAATAAGCGCGATACTACCACGTGGTCCAGCACCAAGACTAATGCCCGGCCAAGTACGTGTACTCCGTACAATTTCTACCACATAGTCATATACGCGATCATCTAGTTGTAAATTTGCTGCGATATGTTGCAGGGTTAAGACATCTTCTGGTTTGATAATAACATTGACGGCACTGACATCTAAACCTTCGCCAATCTTAGTAGAAGTAACTTGTTTAGTAAGATTAATTTCTTCTTCTTGTGTGGGATAATCAATGTGTATTTTCAGTAAAAACCGATCCAATTGTGCTTCGGGCAATGGATAAGTACCTTCTTGTTCAACTGGATTTTGTGTGGCAAGCGTCATAAATGGTGGCGATACGGTAAAAGGCCGACCTTCAATAGTCACTTGTTGTTCTTGCATGACTTCTAATAAAGCGGCTTGACTTTTTGCGGGGGCGCGATTAATCTCATCTGCTAATAATAAATGTGTAAAAACAGGGCCTTTGCGAATACGAAATGCTTCGCTTTTTATATCATACATTGCATGTCCTGTCACATCACTAGGCATTAAGTCGGGCGTGAATTGAATGCGGGTGAAACTGCCTCCAAAAGTCTTTGCCAACGCTTGTACGAGTAAAGTTTTGCCTAAACCAGGAACACCTTCAATCAATACATGTCCCGCTGCAAGTAGTGCAACTATAGTTTGTTCAATCACTTCCTGTTGACCAACAATTGCACGACTGATTTCAGTGCGGATGCTTTGGACAATTTCAATCGCATGGTTTACCTGTTCATTGGTAGACGAGACATTCATAGTGTTTTCCTTATTTGAGCAAGAATTTGAAAAGTTCGAGTAAAATCTATTTCTGTATAAATCTGTTCCCCCTTTGTAAAATGGGAAGGATTTAAAGCGTGTTCTATTTCATTTGCTGGCAACTCACATATTTGCGCTAATCGCTGACTTAGTTCTGCATGAGACAATCGTATCCAGTCTGGATGTACTGATTCTAAACGTTTTAACAAAGCTTGTCTAGCACCGCTTAATAAAATATGCGCTTGTTTTTGCTGCCATAAAAAACGACCACTTGCCTCAATGTGTTCTAGTAAACGACGACGAGTGCGTGAAGGTGCAGGTAATAGAGGACCAAATCGCTGAGCCGCAGATAATAGCCAAAACAGCAATAAGACTATGATACTGATAATCACAGTCCATAGATTTTTCCATAACAGGGTCCATAATGTTTTTTGTTCTCCTTCTCCCGAATCAAATTCAGTTTCAGGACTTAATAGCCATATTTTAGTCGCAAGGCGTTCAAAATTGACTATCAGCCAAAAAAATTGGGCATGGTCATATTCACCAATTTTATCATTTTCAATAAATGCTAAATCACTTAATACGCTGATAATCCCTATACCGTAGTAATAACGTAAAAAATGGATACCATAATTGTCGCCAATTTCCACTTCTGAATCATAATAGCTAGACTCAAGATAGTAATCCGGATTAAAAGCAACTTGCATGGGATATTGTTCCCAAATAAAATCGGTTGGAGATGCGTGCGTGATTTCCAAATTATCCAATTCATTTTGATATTGATAAAGGCGAAGTATAGTAAATAAAGGATCAGGATAACTGGTTTTTCCTTGAAAATCATATATTGTATCACTGACCATCATAAGATGCCCGCCTTCTCTTACCCATTGCAGAATCTGTCTGCTTTGTTCTGTATCCAAAAATGAATTATATTCCAATAATATCAGTGTATCTTGCGAAGATAACATATATTCAATATCATCTGGAAAAGCATGTATGCTTTCAACATTTGCTCCCATACGTTCCAATAAAAGTTCTGTGGCTAAACGCGGGTTGTCACGCGCTTCGTCTTGATAACCAATTTCCACTGTTTCCTTTACAAATTCAAAGTTATTATAAAACCAATAACTTGTACTAAAAATGATGCCTACTATAAATATGGTTAATATGATAATGATGGAACGTTTCATGTTTTTTAATGAAAAATAATTTACCCAAATGTAAGGGCAAACCTGACAGTTTTTTAAAACCTGTCAGGTTTAGTTGCCGAAGTTATTTTATGTGTCATTCCCGAAACAACTTTTTGTCTAAACGTACTACTTAAAAACTGATGAGATGGCTTCCAAACTTTCGTTTCAAATTTATTTTGCCCACTAAAAGCGCAATCCATCGCAAAATAAATTTTGCACTCCCGTAGAGACACATGGCCATGCGTCTCTACTTTTGGAAGTTAAAAATTAAATCCTTTTTACAGTTGAAAGTTTGGGGGCAGAATAAGAGATTCTTGGATAGTATTGTCTAAAACTGCTAATTCTGTGAGGGGATGCTTAATCGCTTCGACTGCGCCATCAGGATGTAAAATTGCCCCGCTTCCTTTTGAGATTCCAATTCCTTTCGTATATTCGCCTTCTTTAAGAACAATCTTGTGTAAGTGTTTCCATTCGGGTTCATCATGTACGTCAATAATGAAGGGTACGAGCCGGAAAGTTGGGAATAATTCATCTTGCGATTCATTCCACCCTTTTTGAGCTAACTGAACAGCACCAGCTGATACACCAATCAATACCGTAGAATCACTATATCGGTCAATGATTTTTTTATCAAAACCATTTTTCACAAAAATATCCCATCCTTTTTTAATATCTCCTCCTGCTAATAAAATCAAATCAGCTTCATCAAGATATTGATTATCTTCTTCAGAAGGAACAGATGGAATCATGCGATAATCATGAATATCCATCGTTTGACATGCACTGACAAATATCTGATAAAAATCAGGATTATCTCCATTGGAAGCCCCAATATAAGCCCCCTTGAGTTCTCCCTTATCTTTTGCCTCTTTTAGACCTTCTAATAAACAAGTAAAAAATTGCTCATCCTTGCGACTAAATAGAAGTTGACTATCTGCCAGTAAAAAAATCGGTTTATAAGACATATTTTTTCCTTTTTAATTTCTGATGTTACGCATTGCACTTCCAAAAGTGAATAAAGGAGTGCAAAATTTATTTTGCGAGGAGTTGTACTCTAGTTGGCAAAATAAATTTGAAACGAAAGTTTGAAAGCCATCTGAGTAACATCAGTTAATTTTATATGACTCGTGCGGGTAATTGTACTGTGAAAATGGAGCCTTTACCTAATTCACTACAGACAAAAATGCTTCCGCCCATTGCCCTGCAAAATTGGTCACTAATGGTTAAGCCTAACCCTGGACCACCGTATTCACGAGTACTAGAATTATCTGCCTGATTAAAGGCTTCAAAAATATTATTCTTATGTTCAGGGAGAATGCCTACCCCTGTATCAGTAATTTGAAAGTATATCCACTCTGATTCTGGTAGATTTTTTTGGTTTTCTGTTTTTGACAGGCGTGGACAATGAGAAAGTTTTTCTCGGCTAATTGTTAAAGTAATTTTACCATTACTCGTAAATTTAGCCGCATTATTTAGTAAATTCAATAAAATTTGCCCCACTTTATGATAATCAGCATATAGTGTACCTAAATCCTCCGTATATTCAATAGAGAGCGTATTACCTGTCATTTCTACCATCAATTGAATCGTTGAAACCAATTCTTTGACTAACTGAGTTACAGAAAATTCTGATAGATCGAATTCTAACTTATCTGCTTCTATTTTGGAAAGGTCTAAAATGTCGCTAATAATTCCTAATAATTTAATGCCTGCATTTTGAATTTTTTCGAGATCTGACAAAATATCTTCATTGCCTAATTCTTCTAATTCTTCCTGAATGATTCCACCATACCCTAAAATAGCATTGAGCGGTGTGCGTAATTCATGACTCATATTTGCTAAGAAAGCACTTTTAGCACGATTAGCAACCTCAGCATCAATGCGGGCTTGTTCTGCGACTTTCCGCGCTTGTTCTGCGATAAAATGCATCTGTTTGAGTTGGGCATAAAACAAAGCATTTTCTATTGAGATAGCCACTTGGGTTGAAAGAAAATTTAACAGTGCCAAGCAATCAGGGGTAAAAGCACTCGTTGTGAGGTTATTTTCCAGATAAAATAGGCCAAGCAAATGCTCTTTATGAATGATTGGCGCACACAATACAGATTTAGGCTGTTGTTGCAAAATATAGGGATCGTTACTGAATAAATTATTATATCTCGCATCATTCAAAACGAGCGGTTTTTGAGTTCTTGCCACATACATGATAATGGCTTTAGATAATAGAATATCATTCTGATTATCGCTTGATTCCAAAGGAATAGCTTTTAATACTTGCACCTCTTCAATAGTTGCATAGGCTTCAATAAATAGTTTTTCTTCTGTTTTTCCTTCTGAATATTTAAAATCTAAAACATTTGCATCCTTAGCTGTTTTTTTCAAAATAAACCATCCCTGTTCGGCTCCCACATTTTCTAACACAATAGACATGAATTTTTTGATAAGGTTGTTAAGGACGATTTCACTAGAAATCGCTTGTGATGCTTTTATGACTGTGTTTAAATCTAAACAACTTTCGATATCTAAGGTGAGTGCTGATGTGGTTGCTTGAGTGATTTTTTGGCGACCACTCATTAAAGTCGTTGTCACTGTCAGGTTTGGATCTGTCATTGAAATCGGCTTAGCGAGTAGCTGTGGATATTTTTCTATCAGCTCTTCTACTTTAGTTTTTGCTCCCCATTGTTGATAGCCGTGGTGTGCTTTTTTCAAATAAATCTGAGCAAATTCCTCTTTATTTTTTTCTAACCAAAATTGGGCTGCAAGTTCATTTGCTAAGGCTTCATTTTGGATAAATGCATTTTCTCTGGCGGCAGTGATTGCACGATCATATAAATCCATCGCTTCTAATCCCTTTCCCAAAACACGCGCTATTTCTGCTTCAACCAACAAATATCGATGTAAAAAATTTTCAGGGCAATTTTCTGCCCAAGTTTTCATCTTTTTTTGATGTGTTTCTAGTATTTCCCAATATTGTTTTTTTTCTTCTTCTATGGCTTTTGGATAAAGTGCAAGCAAAATCAGTGAATTATAAAAATGATATTCTGTTGTTGGTATTTGAACAAACATGTGAGATAGTAACGTTTCTGCGATGCGAGAACAGTAAAGGGCTTCTTTAAATTTTCCATAGAGATAGAGGATTTGAGATTTCAGAATCTGGTAAGCACAGATAGCGATGGTACTTTCATGATGTTTACAATTTGCCAAATATTGGGTTTCATTTAAGTTGTCATTCTGAAAAGAGAATTTATCGTTGGTTAAACCTTGTAAATTCCTAACAGCTATTTGATAACCGACAATAACGTCTGTGGTTAATTGATTTTTTGTGTATTGGCTAAACTGTAGAAATTTTGTTACTTTTTGATGAACGGCTTCTAATGAATTACCCTGAAAAAATTGTGCAAATAGGGTATTAAATAAAATATATCCTGCAAATTGTAAATCGCCAGACATTAATCCTGCTTGATAACCTTCTTGATTCAAGACTTCTGTCTTTTTGATATGGTTAACCCAAGGACTTAAACTATTACCAAGTGTGAGACACACTTTACATTTTTGTGTTAAATCATTGAATTTTTCGCTGAGCTGAAAGGCAAGCTGTCCAAATTCATAAGCAGAGTGGTATTTTTCCAAAATCTGAGCCAGCACTATACCGTAACAGGCATAGCCAAAGGCGGATTCGGCAACATGACCATATTTGAGAGATAAATTAGCAATTTTAACATTACTGACTAAAAAAAGTGGTTGATTAGAAAAAAAGGCGGGTGCTGCCATATTTGATAATAATTTGACGGCTGTTTGAATTGATGGATTTGTCATATTGGGTTCATTGATTAAAGCAGTAATTTCTTTTTTTCCCAAGCTTTTCGCTGCTTCCTCTAATTCCTTTTCCAATACGCCTTGAAAGTCTTTGTCAGGCAATTCGATACCTAACAAAAGTAATGCTTGATAACCGGCTTGAATTGCTGCTTCATATTGAAATAGCATCGTATGCTGAATAATCAATAAGTTATATATCGTCGCTTTTTCTAAGTCAGATTTTACCTGTGTTAACATCAAATTAATCAAGTCTTTTGATTGCTCAAAGTTGCCGTTTAAATACTCAACTTCTGCCTTTTCCTTATATAAGTTCAATGTTAATTCATAATAGTTCGTCCACTCTTTATTAGTAAGACATTCTTTGCCAATAGTTAAGTAAGTCAGTGCCGCAGAATAAGCCATTGAGTCCTTTGCTTTTTTACCTGCTTCTAAATTTAAACGTGCCAATTCAGTGATTTCATGGGTATTTATTATTAATGATCGCCCTTTATTCAAATGATCAACAATCTCGAATAGGGTTTCGTTCCGTTTTTCATCAGAGGTATTATTCAGTAACAATTGCCCAATATTGAGGTGGGTAGTCATTTTCTGATTATCTTCAATCAATGCGTAAGCCGCTTGTTGTACTCGATTATGTGAAAATTGGTAATTGGATACTGAGAATTGAAAATCAGAATACTGGTTTTTTGTATTTTTTGTATTTACGGCATTTGTTGGGAATCGGGAGTTAGCAAGGCGCGGTTCATGGATATTTAAATGTTGTATTAATCCTTCAGAAATAGCGGGCAAAAGATGAGAGAATATGTCTATTGTTGATTTACTATGGATTATAGAAAGAATATTTAAATCAAAATGATTACCCACACAAGCCGCTAAATGTAATATCTGTTGCGTGTTTTCTGGCAATTTTTTTAATTGTTCAATCATTAATTCAGCAACGTTATCAGTGATTTTGAGTTTCTGAATTTTTGCCAACTCCCATTGCCAACTTCCCTTCATAAAAAGCAATTTTTCTTCATATAACATTTTTAGAAATTGCTTGACAAAAAAGGGATTGCCTTCTGTTTTTTGCATCACTAATTCTGCTAACGCTTTAACAGTATCATTATCATTATGCAAACTGTCTGCAATTAGCAGGGAGAGGGAATCAAGATTTAAAGGCTTTAGTGTTATTTGATTAATGGCGACTTCTTTTGCTTGAAGTGAGTCAAGTATTTTTATTAAAGGCTGTAATTGGTTGATTTTATTGTTTCGATAAGCTCCTATAAAGTATAAATAACGAGTCTCTTTATCTGTTATTATCAATTCAATGAGTTTAAGTGATGCAGAATCTATCCATTGCAAATTATCTAAAAAAATAATGATTGGATGTTCTGGTTGACAAAATACCCATATAAAATTTTGAAAGACAAGATTAAAACGGTTTTGAGTTTCAATAGGACCTAATATTGGTACGGTGGGCTGTTTTCCGATAATCAATTCCACTTCTGGAATAACATCAATAATAATTTGTGCATTAGAAGATAACGCTTCTAATAATTTTTTTCGCCATTTAAGTAATTGGGCTTCACTTTCAGTCAGTAATTGCCGCACTAAATCTGAAAACGTATTGACAATAGCACTATAAGGAATATCCCGTTGCAACTGATCAAGTTTGCCAATCATAAAATAACCACACCATTGTAAAAAGTATTTATGTATCTCTTTCACTAAAGAAGATTTACCAATACCTGAGTAGCCCGTTACTAGCATCATTTCTGTAGTACCTCGGTTGATGCGTTCATAAGCTTGTAACAAGAGTGCTATTTCTGTTTCACGCCCATATAATTTTTGTGATATTTGAAATTGCTCTGAAATATCCAGACTCCCAATGTGCAACTTTTCTATTTTTCCCTTTGTTTCTAATTGGTGCAAACAAATTTGTAAATCTGCTTTTAAGCTATCAGTACGTTGATAACGTGTTTCAGGTGTTTTTTCTAATAATTTCAATACGATATCTGAAATAACTTTTGGAATCTTTGAATTTATTTTGTGCGGAGGAATAGGATATTTAGCCAAATGACAATGTACCAGTTCCATCGCATCGTTGTTTTCAAACGGCGGATGCCCGATGAGCATCTCATAAAAAACCCCACCTAAAGAATAAAAATCTGTCCGATAATCTAATGTACGATTCATGCGCCCTGTTTGTTCTGGTGATATATATTTTAAGCTACCTTCAAACAAATCAGGGGAGATTATCGTTTTGTTGTCTTGAGACATTAGCACTGAAAGACTGAAGTCAGTTATTTTAACAAGCCCAGTTTTCTGGTTAACAATAATGTTACCCGGTTTAATATCTTTATGGATGATATGATGAGTATGTAATTGACATAAACAGTCAGTCAGTTGGAAGGCAATACGTAAAAACGTAATAATGCTATCCTCAATTTTTTGATCATCACCTACCAATCCAAACTTCAAATACCTAGTATCAAAATCTGTTTGAGCAATAATATTCTTGAGGGAGTCGCCGCTCATATCTTCAATAATTAAAATCCAAGTATCATCATATTGTTGTAATTCATAGTGTTGAATAATACCAGGCAAACTCAAATCTTTGATGATTTCATATCCATGACAAAATTGTGTAATCCTTTTCTTGTTAGGAAAATCACCTTGTAACACTTTAATAATAAAGGGATGTTTATC
>JAUCGK010000077.1 GCA_030378085.1 Candidatus Parabeggiatoa sp. HSG14 | reverse complement strand
ATGATGTTTGGTTCCACCCGTGTACGGGGGGTTAGGGGGGTATCCCCAAAATCTGTTACAATCAGCAAAATTTCATTTTGCACTACTCTGGTATTCACTTTTGAAGTACAGTGCGTAACATCAGTGATATTCAGTCATACGAAATCATTAAACTTGAAACTGAAGCAATTTTAGCCATCCAAAACGCTATTAGTTTGGTCGTTCATGTTGGATTTTGAAAACAATGCAAATCCTTACCCTGATCATAAAGAAGCCATTTCCGAATGGAAAAACCTAGCATCTGTTCAGATTGAAGCACTAGAAACAATCAGGAAGTACGCAAACCAACTCACAGCAACTAATCGCATTAAATCCAAAGATGCTTTACACATTGCTTGTAGTGTTGAAGCACAAAGCGATTATTTCATTACAACAGACAAACAACTGTTAAAAAAGTCAAAAACACTCACAACAATCAAGACTGTCAACCCTGTAGATTTTATCTTAAAGGAAATCTTATGAGAACAGATATGTTAATACGCTATGAAGGTATGAGAGCATTGCGAGAACACCTATGCCCTGTTGAATCTGAAAAATTCATTGTCCTCATACGCCGTGAACCTTTTTATTACACCGAATGGCAACAAACGCTCTGGCAAGATAAAAGCGTTGATGAATTATTTGAAGCAGCTAAACAACAAAGCAGTGAATAACATTCAGTAACACTAAAAGCGAATATGGTTTTGAGGATAACTAAATAATTTTGAACAGGATTTAACGGATTGAAGGATTGACAGGATTATTTTGTCTTGTCTTAGGATTTTTATTAACCAGGAAATAAAAAATGGAAACAAGTATTTCGACTAGTCAACTATTACCTACGTTACAAGTCTTACCACGAGCCGATAAGCTACGCATTGTCCTATTTTTGATTTCACAATTAGCACAAGAAGAAGGTATAGATTCATCATCCGTTACTGGAAATTATTTGGATTGGAAACTTTATGATGCTTCTAGTGCAGCAAATACACTGTTAAATATGTTAGCAGAAGATAAACTAAACAATCAAGCACCTAAACATGATTAATGCAGAACCATTTACATACAGTCAAGTTTCTGATGATTTTGGCGGACTCAACTTTTCTCCCTATCTACCGCTTACTTTAAGCTATGGAAATAATAGCGTAGAAACATCAGGATTATTAGATACTGGCGCGAGTGTCAATGTAATGCCTTACCAAATTGGCTTACAACTGGGAGCAAGATGGGAAGAACAAAATACTTCAGTACAATTAGCAGGAAATTTGGCTAACTTACCTGCTTACGGTTTGCTTATCACAGCAACTATTGCCAAGTTTCCACCAGTACGCTTGGCTTTTGCTTGGACACGCGCAGAAAATGTACCTTTAATTTTGGGACAAATCAATTTTTTCCTAGAATTTGATGTATGCTTTTTTCGATCACAAAAAACTTTTGAAATCCATCCTAAATAAGTGAAAAGTGAAAAACTAAAAGTTAAATAATTTTGGGTGGTTATAATTTTTCACTTTTCACTATTAACTTTTCACTTAAAAAGAGAATTGGATGCGAATGTGGTTTTTGGAGATAACTAAATAATTTTGAACAGGATTTAACGGATTGAAGGATTGGCAGGATTATTTTGTCAGAATCAGAATTTACAGGATTTTAGAATTTTCAGAATATATTGGAATTAATAAGTTTCATTCTGTTAATCCTTAAATTCTGTAAATTCTGATTCAGACAAATGCGGCAAACTACACAGTAAAATTATTGGCGACATTCAAAAATGCCCAATAATTTTTTTTAATAATGTATCAAATTTGTGTATAATATCTTAAAATTTAAAACAATTAAAATTATATAATTTTGAGAGTAACCGATAAACTATATTTATTTCAAATGTTTATAATAGTTTTATTTTAAAATTAAATCCTTTTGGATGAAATTGTTGAGGTACGTAAAGACACCACTGTTGTTATTCAGTCATTGGCTGATGATCGGCGGGTATTACCTATAGAAAAATGAGGTGAATTATTAATAAGTTCTCCCGAATTTTGTATAGCAATATCCTACAATCCAGAATATCAAAGCGTACTTACAGACTTAAAGCAAAGTACCCGTCAACGTTTTGTCGCCTTGGAATTTGATTATCCATCCCCAAATTTAGAAGGCAAAATTATTTGTAGCGAGACTCAAATTGATATAGTGATCGCTGATAAATTGGTAAAATTTGCTCAAATGACACGCAATCTAAAAAACAATGGTTTGGACGAAGGCGCGAGTACTTGAGTACATGCTCCTAAACTCATTATGGCGAGTATTAATGCGCCAACCGCTTGTCAAAGTGCGATTGCTCAAGCACTTACTGATGAAATGTTGAAAGCCATTAATTGAGTTAAGCCTATCTATTGTTTTAAACATTTTAGTGTGAGAAAATCCCTCCTATCCTCATTTTTACGAAAGAGGAGACAGAAAAGGAATTTATGTTTCTCCCTTTGACAAACGCTAATGGCTAGGGGAATTTTATTTTTTGGCTATATTTTATGCTTTTGCCAAAGCTAAAGCTTTGGACTCCTATATCAAATTTCCCTATTTAAGAAAAAAAAACAAGAGAGTAATGAATGAATTTAGATACTCTAGTTTCAGTACAAAATTTGTCACGTTATTACAATACTTTATGCGCCGTTAACAATATCAGCTTTGAAGTGAAACGTGGACAAATACTCGGTTTTTTAGGGCCTAATGGTGCCGGTAAAACAACCACGATGCAAATCATTACAGGTACATTGGCACCAACGATTGGAAAAATTTCAGTCGCAGGACATGATTTATTAGACTATCCACTTAAGGCTAAAGCTGTTATTGGCTATTTGCCAGAAAATCCGCCTCTTTACAAAGAAATGCAGGTGGATGAATATTTAAAATTTTGTGCCAAATTACATAATGTGCCACATCACGCAATGAATTATGCTGTCAACAGGGCTGTTGAACAATGTGCTTTGAAAAGTGTTCGCTATCGATTAATTGGTAATCTATCAAAAGGATATCAACAGCGTGTTGGTATTGCACAAGCAATTATCCACACACCTTCAGTTGTTGTTTTAGATGAACCGACTATCGGATTAGATCCTATTCAAATTCGCGAAATTCGGTCATTGATACGCACAATAGGCGAAGAACATAGTGTGATTTTATCGACACATATTTTGCAAGAAGTACAAGCAGTATGTAACCATGTTCAAATCATCAATCGAGGTGAATTAATTCTCAGTGATACCATTAGTGGTTTATTTGCACAAATGAAAACGACTTCTATGCAAATAGGATTACGTCGTCCACCTGATGTTCAAGTTTTAAAACAAATTCAAGGTGTTGATGCTATTGAGATACAAGATAATAATCATTTTCGCATTCAACATGCAGCTGATAACAATCCTGCTGAAGCTGTCGTTGAAAAAGCAGTTGCTGCTAATTGGGGTTTATATGAATTAATTCCTGAGAAACGCACCTTAGAACAGGTATTTGTTGAATTGATGGATATCGACAACGCTGAAGCCAATAACCCAATAGACATTAATAGTGTTGCTGCGATGAATGAATTGACGATTAAGGAGGCTGCCTAATGTGGGCTATTGCAACACGAGAATTACGGAGTTTTTTTCTATCACCGCTGGCTTGGAGCATTTTAGGCATCATACAATTTATTGTAGGATTAACTTTTATCGCAAATGTCAGCATGTTTCTACAACCCAATACACAATCCGCCTTAAGTCAAAGTCCTGATGCGCCCGGTTTGACTGAGTTTGTGGTGAGTGATTTATTTGGTTTGACCGGCATTATCTTATTATTAGTAACACCATTATTAACAATGCGCCTTATCAGTGAAGAACGACGACAAAAAACGTTATCACTCTTATTCTCAGCCCCTCTATCAATGACCAGTATTGTGCTTGGTAAATTTCTTGGTTTGATGGGATTTTTTGCCATCATGTTAGGGTTATTAACACTCATGCCCTTATCTTTATTGATGGGTGGTACTTTAGATTTTGGTCAACTCGCAGTAAGCTTATTGGGACTTCTTTTACTGATGGGCGCATTTACAGCGATTGGACTTTATATGTCCACCCTAACATCTCATCCCACTGTTGCTGCTATTAGTACTTTTGGTATATTGCTATTTTTATGGATAATTGAATGGGCTGGTAGTAGTCTTGGACAAGGTAGTTTATTGAATTATTTGTCTATTATTACTCATTATCAGGAATTGCTTAAAGGATTATTAGACAGTAAAGATGTCGCTTATTATGTCTTGACAATTGTGCTATTTTTGGGTTTAAGCATCTATCGGTTAGATGCTGAACGTCTTCAATAACTTTATTTGATTTGTTTAAATCTCCCCTAACTCTAGTACTCTTGATGGGTTGTTGGAGTCCAAACCTTTAGGTTTGGAAGTAATGCCACTGGTTAGGGGAGATTTTCAAGCGGACTGGAATAACTGATAACTAAAATTATGGAAGTCACTTCTCATACTTATTTACAAACTCGTCTACAAAATTTCTTGTTTATTGTATTACTAGCAACATCGCTAGGTATAATTGCTTGGTTAAGTGTTCGTTATACTTATCAGGTGGACATGACAATGAATAATCGCTATACATTGTCAGAAATGAGCCAACAATTGCTGAAGCACATTGATGGGCCTGTTACTATCACAGGCTATTTCAACAATAACGACTCATCGCGTCGTAACTTCACTCAAAAACTGATTACTCGCTATCAACAGCATAAAAGTGATTTGGTGTTTAAGTTTGTTGATCCTGACATGGTACCCGGTGAAGTGCGTCAGCACGGTATCAAATACGGTGATTTGGTGATTAACTATCAAGGTCGTACCGAGCATGTGTCACACTATCAACTGTCTGAACAAGAATTAACCACTGCTTTGCAACGGGTCATACGTACAAATAACCATAATATTGTCTTTTTAGAAGGACATGGAGAACGTAGCTCAGAAGGTATGGCTAAAAATGATTTAACCAATTGGACACAACAGTTGACAAGTCGTGGTTTTAATATCACCACAGCTAATTTTGCTAAAAATCATCAAATACCTGATGATACAGGTTTATTGGTTATTGCAGGGCCAATGGTTAAATTGTTGCCCGGTGAAGTGACTTTGTTGAGTCATTATATTGATCAAGGGGGTAATTTGCTTTGGTTACTTGATCCAGGCGATTTACAAGGTTTAGAACCATTAGCAGAAAAACTGGGTTTAACTGTTCAGCCAGGTACTGTTGTCGATCTTGTTGGTCAATTATATGGTGATAGTGAGCATCCCGCTATTTTGACAATTAATCAATATGGTCAACATCCGATCACCACAAACTTTCCTTTTTTAACCTTGTTTCCACAATCTAGTGGCTTACTTGTAGAACTACCATTCGATGAATGGGAGCAAACGACCTTATTGACAACTAACCATCAAGCATGGTCAGAAACTGGTGAAGAAATTAAGTATAACCAAGAGAGTGATATTGAAGGGCCTTTTGATATTGGTGTTGCTTTAAGTCGAGATGTTGTTTTAAACAATGAAGATGATGTAGAGATTGAGCCAGAAGAAATTACTGATAAAATCAAGAATGTTGTTGTTGAGTCTGAAGAAGGAAATATTTCGACAGTGGCTGGTAAAACTGAACTTGATATTCAAGAGACTTCCATAATTGCTGATGAATCTGATCATCATGGTCATGATCATGAATCTGAAATCCATGATGGAATGGATGAAGTGGAAGCTATACAGCAACGAATCATTATTGTAGGAGATGGCGATTTTCTTTCCAATACTTTCTTACACTACAGTGGCAATCTTGATTTAGGATTAAAAATGGTTAATTGGTTAGTACGTGATGAAATTTTTCTGGATATTCCTGCAAAAGTGGCATCTGATTTAAAATTGCAGTTATCTAACAATGACTTGATTTTATTAAGATTTATATTCTTATTGCTGTTGCCACTTGGTTTAATTAGCATCGGAATAATGATTTGGTCACATCGGAGGAAAGCCTAATGCATCAACGCTGGTTGCTTAATATTATCTTATTGGGCATCATTCTCATTTTAGGGGGAGTGGTTTTTTACACGTTAGAAAAAGAAAAGCCAATCGAATCACCTAAACTGACTGAAATAAATGCTGATAGGGTACAAAAAATCCGTATTGAAAGGGCAGGCAAAACACCTGTTTCTCTCAAAAAAGATGTCAATGGTTTTTGGCAAATAACAGAACCTTTAACACTCCCCGCAAATAGTGTTCGAGCTGATCGTTTTTTGCGAATCTTGTCTGAACGTCAGTACAAGCAATTAGAATCTAGTGAATTGAATCTCGTTGATTTCAAACTTGAACCACCGTTAGCCAGTATCAAGTTTGATCAATTTACTGTTGCCTTTGGGGAACAATCACCAATGGGTGATGGAAAACGGTACATGTTAATAAATCAAAAGGTTTATTTACTGACAGATACTGCATACAATTCTGTCACAAATGATGCTGTAAAATTTGTTCATTTATCACCCCTGGGTAATACCCCAAAAATACAGGCATTGAAAATACCAAACTATGATCTGGTGCTAAAAAAGGGAGAATGGACATTAACCTCTACTTTCTCTGATGATGAAATAGAGACCAGTACGGATGCACTCAATACTTTAATTGATAATTGGCAAATTGCTCAATCCTACAGTGTAGAAATTTACGAGGTTGATGGCAACGCTGAAAATCAAGCTGAAGGAGAAATTGATGTGACATTACAAGGACAAGAAAAACCGCTACACTTTGTAATTGTTTCTACTTCGCCAGATTTTCTGTTAGCTCGCCCTGATAGAAAAGTGCAATATCGATTACCAATGAGTCAAGTTGACAAGTTATTGCATTTGCCAACACAGGCTGATACGAATTCATCTGAACAAGCTGAAAAACAAACTGAAGAACAACCCGAAGAAAAAAAGGAACCAATATCCCTTCCTGTCCCTGCAAGATACTAGTACATCAATTTTTTGTTGGTTAATGTAGGGGAAGCAAAACCCACCACACCAGATAAGAAGTCCAAACTTTAGTTTGTTATAGCGGTTTCCGATTGCGTCAGGTACAAGTCCCCTCTTTAATTAAGGAGGGGATTTATGGGAGGTTGTACTTTATCCAATCGGGAAACGCTATATCTTCGATAAAAATCCGATTTCCTTAAGAAATCGGATTTTTTTTGCGTGTAAACAATGTAAAAAAAATGATAGAAAAAATTTTCTTGCAGTAGAGACGCACGGCCGTGCGTCTCTACAGTCTCTACAGCCATTTTTCATGATAAATATTGGATTTACAGCAAGAATAATTTTAGTTAACTATTCAAATTTAGGATTAAAACGTTGAGATAAAAGTTTTTGTTTGTTACTCTAACTTAAAATTATATTGAGTATTTATCCAGTAACTCTAATCTTTTATGATACGAAAGTCTGTTTCCAGCATAAATACAATTTCAAATATTTTATAGTTAAGATAAAAATAGCGGAAATTTTGAGACCACAAAATTTTCCTACCCCAAAAACATCAAGCCAACTGTAAATAGTTAATTATGAATTATTGTAACTATTCAGTCCTTGAACAGCCAAAACAAATTTTGGAACAAAGTAATACGCGATTATTGAAACCAATTATAACCATGAAGCATGTAGGCTTAATTTCTGCGTTTTCCATAAAATCCGTTATAATTAAAAATTAGGAACATTTTTTAAATCGTCATTTTTGAATCATACCAAATTAAAGATAATAGTGCTCCAATAAAGAACGGAATACTTTTTGCCTAAATAATTAATCTGTTTTTTATAGGGTAAATTTTCCTATAAATTTCGTTGGTTTCTCATTATAAAAAATATAGTGCGGTAGGGTAGATAGGCATCAGCGTCATCCACCTTGCGTTCATCGTTATATTTAAGTCAAAATGTGCTGAATGTCGAATAAGCATCGCGTTCTCCTCTTTTTGAATGGTTTGATGTATGATGCTGACGCTTATACACCCTACGCTAAAATCAATGACTTAAGTATTTGTGTATAATGATGGGAGGTTTGGTGAAGCTTTGTGCGTAATATCAGTTATTAAAACCTCAATTCTTTATAAAAAATAAGGGCTAGGAAAGATTTTATTTCTTTTTTACAAATTATTTAGGATAGCTGTATTCATTATGAAATATCCGCGTTTAAATATTAACAAGGAAAGATACAATGTTAGAAAATTTCTACGAATTAAAAACAGAACTCCACAAGCGAGGTATCTTTTTTTGCTTTAGTGGACCCATTTCACAAGAACTCATGGTGGGAGTTGGTGATACATTAAGAAATAAAATGAAACTTGATGAAGCCAATTCTTCAACTATTATCAAAGTTTTTTCCATGTTTGTGGAACAAGCACAAAACATCATCCACTATTCCGCCGAAAAAACACCGCAAGATCAATGCTGTGCCGAATTGAGTAGCGGTATCATTGGAGTCGGTTATGAGAATGGGCATTACTATGTGTTATGTGGAAATGTTATTGAAAATGAAGGTGTTGACGGACTTTGTGAACAATTAACCAAATTGCAACAAATGGACAAAGACGAACTCAAACGCTATTACAAAGAACAACGCAAAAAGAAAGCTCCTAACAGTAGTAAAGGAGCTGGTTTAGGATTTATCGAATTAGCAAGAAAATCGGTCACACCCATCGAATTTGATGTTCAGAAAATTGATGAAAAAAGTTCATTTTTTTCTTTAAAAACAGAAATCTAAGGAGATATAGGTTATGGATAACTTTACAATTGAAGCCACTAAGCATACCCCCAAAGTTTTTTTCAATGCCGAAAATAATATGCTTGAGATCAATGGTGAATCTTACCCTGAAAATATGGCTGAGTTTGCAGCTCCCATTTTCTCTTGGCTAGACGAATATCTAGAACAATTGGAAAACCAACTGTTTATCGTAAATATTGAGCTAACTTACTTCAATAGTAGTTCCTCAAAAATGTTATTGGATTTGTTTGATCGTTTAGAAGAAGAAGTGTCGGACAATGGTAAAAAAGTGACCGTCAACTGGATTTATGATGCCGACAATGATAGTGCAGATGAATACGGCGAAGAATTTCAGGAGGATTTAGAATCATTAACTTTTAATTTAGTTCAAAAGGATTAAGGGGAAAGGGGGGAAAGAAAAACCGTTTAATAATTGAATTATAATTTTGGGCATCCTTAGGATTCAGGATTTAATAAAATCACTAAACCTGACAGGTTTTAAAAACCTGTCAGGTTTAACAACTTCAAGTTTTGGAAATTATAAAATCCTCATTCCTTAGTAGTTTACAATTTAATGTACAAAATATTATGAGTTGTTTCGTCATAATTATTCCTCGGAGGAACTCACTTCATTTTAACAATTGTTTCGGGAATGAGCTTCACTATTTCCCGATACCTGACAATTTGGTCATTTAACTCTTTCCTCCCAATTCTCTCAACAAATCTCATGGCAAAAAAACCAACACTGTTTCCCAAAGAAGAAGAGGTGCTGAAAAGGACGGCTGAAATGATAGAACAGCTTAAAACTCAAGATATACCGTTCAAAAAAGAGTATGAACGCCTATTCAAGGATTATAAGAAGCTATTTAAGCAAACTAAATTGCTGGTCAAAATGAGCGATCAACAACAAAGCCAGTTAACCACTTTAAGCGAAGGATTACAATCCAACAATATTGAGTTGCAACACAAAGCGGAGGAAGCGGAGGAGGCAGTGCGTGCCAGTGAAAAAAGATTAGCTCAATTCTTAGAAGCTATGTCAATAGGGGTATTTGTATTAGATGCGAATGGTCATCCTTACTATGCAAATCAAAAAGCAAAACAGATATTTGGCAAAGAAATTACCCCATCATCCAGTGCAAAAGACTTACCAGAAATTTGTCAAGTTTATCTTGCGGATAGCACCCAATTATATCCCCAAGAACACCAACCGATTATTCAAGCATTAAAAGGCAAAGTCTCAAGTGTTGATGATATGGAAATCCATCAAAGCAAAAAGATCATTCCAATTGAGGTTTGGGGAACACCTATTCTTGATGAGCAAGGAAACGTGGCTTATGCCATTGCTGCTTTTCAGGATATCACAGAGCGAAAACAGGCTGAAGAAGAAAGGATTCATTTTACCCAAGAACTTGCTGAACTCAATCAAGCTTATGAAAGATTTGTTCCCCATCAGTTCTTAAGCCTATTAGACAAAAAAAGCGTTGTAGATGTCCAACTAGGTGATCAAATTGAAAAGGAAATGACTCTATTGTTTTCAGATATTCGGGGGTTTACTTCTCTTTCAGAAAAAATGACTCCTCAAGAAAATTTCAATTTTATCAATGCCTACTTGAGCCAAATGGAACCCATTGTCCATAAATATCAAGGTGTTATTGATAAATATATTGGTGATGCCATTATGGCATTGTTTCCAACCTCAGCAGATCATGCAGTACAAGCAGCTATTGATATGTTAAAAGCTTTGGTGGATTACAATATCGCCCAAAAAGCAAGGTATCCTTATCTCAAAATTGGTATTGGTATTCACACAGGATACTTGATGCTAGGTACGATAGGTGGTCAGGATCGTATGGATGGTACAGTGATTTCCGATGCGGTGAATTTAGCATCACGGATTGAAGATTTGACAAAAACTTATGATACACCTTTACTAATTACCGAAAAAACCTATAAAAAATTAACAGATGTTTCACAATATAAAATTCGGATGATTGATCATGTTACTGTTAAAGGAAAATCCAAGTCAGTCACGGTTTATGAAGTTTTTGATGCCAATACCCTTGCTATGATTGAATTAAAATCAATGACATTACATGATTTTGAACAAGGTGTTAAGTTTTTTCACAATAATCAGTTTGAAAAATCGAAACGTTTTTTTGATAACGTCTTACAAATAAATAAAAATGATAAAGTGGCACAAACTTACTTTGATTATTGTCAAAAAATATTAAGTATTATCATGAAGAAAACACCTAAAATTCTTATTGTTGATGATTTTCCAGATAATATTCGTATATTGAAAGAATTTTTAATAAGGCATAAATTTCTCGTGTTAATTGCAAAAGATGGTGAAACGGCTTTACAAATTGTTGAACATGAAACACCACATTTAATTTTATTAGATGTGATGATGTCTGGTATGGATGGTTTTGAAACTTGTAGGCGACTTAAGGCGAATACCAAAACTCAAAATATTCCCCTTGTTTTTATGACCGCTTTATCAGATTCAACCCATAAAATTAAAGGACTCGGATTAGGGGCAGTGGATTATATCACTAAACCCTTTCAATACGAAGAAGTCTTGGCACGCATTAAAACACATTTAAATATCCATCATTTACAACAACTTCAAGCCAAAAACTTTGAACTAGAAATTGATAATCTGGAACTCAAGAAAAAAATTAATAAACTGATAACACAAAAATTCTTATAAATCTCTATGAATGGTTCTGCCAAACCTAAAGGTTTGGACTCCAATATCTACTCCAAACTGGAGTCCAAAGCTTCAGCTTTGGACGGTTCTGCCAAACCTAAAGGTTTGGACTCCAATATCTACTCTGAGAAGCCAAAATTTGTTAATCAACAGTGTATTGATCTTCTAACAATTTCGCTTGTGCAGCAGCGAGGCGAGCGATAGGAACACGTGGCCCTGAACAAGACACGTAGTTTAATTTAACATGGTGGCAGAAGCGAATAGAAGCAGGATGTCCACCTTGTTCACCACAAATACCTACTTTTAGCCCATTTTTTCTTTCACGTCCCCATTTTACTGTCATACTCATCAATTGGCCGACACCCTTAACATCTAACACTTCAAAGGGATTATCTTGTAAAATCTCTCTTTCATTGTACAGCGGCAAGAATTTGTTTTCTGCATCTTCCCGTGAGAAGGAGAAAGTTGCTTGAGATAAATCGTTGGTACCAAAGGAGAAAAATTCAGCCACTTCTGCGAGTTGTTTCGCTCTCATGCAAGCACGTACCACTTCAATCATGGTACCAAATTTAAAGTTCAGTTGAATACCATAAGCTGCTTCAACTTCTTTTCGAGTGATATCGACAATTTCTTTGACATGTTTCAACTCTTGGGAAGTGGTGACTTGAGGTACCATGATTTCTGGACTCACTTCAATGCCTTCTTTAACACATTCAGCTGTTGCTTCTAAAATAGAACGAATTTGCATCGCGTAAATTTCGGGATAGGTTATCCCTAAACGAACACCCCGATGTCCAAGCATAGGATTGACTTCATAAAGTTCACGTACTTTCTGAAGCATTTGTTCTTTTTTATCAACAATTTCATTAACCCGTTCTTCGCCCATTTCATCAAATGGCGCAGGTAACGGTGTTGGCAAATCGTTAGGATTAGCTTGGCTCACGCGAAGGGTATTCAAAACATTTGTCACGCCTTTAATTGTGCTACGTAATTGACGTAAATTTTCTAATTCGTCAATCAACTGCATTTCTGTCGGTAGAAACTCGTGCAACGGTGGATCTAATAAACGCACTGTCACAGGACGTGGCGACATTGCCTTGAAGATTTTTTTAAAGTCACCACGTTGAATAGGTAATAATTTATCTAAAGCAATTTTGCGAGCTTCTAGCGTATTCGCCAGAATCATTTCTACAACAATAGGCAAACGATCTACATCATTAAACATGCGTTCAGTTCGACAAAGACCAATACCCATTGCTCCAAACTCTACAGCCTTTTCAGCCGTATCTGGTGTATCTGCATTCGCCATTACTTTCAATTCGGCAACCTCATCAGCCCATGATAGCAATGTTTTCAGTTCTTTGGAAAAGGTAGGTGGTATGGTAGGAATCTCACCAATATAGACGTTACCACTGCTGCCATCAATGGTAATAATATCCCCTTCACCCAGAATTTGTTCGCCAATCACCGCTTGACGTGCTTTAGTATCTACGCCAATACCCTCAGCACCAGCAACACACGCTTTACCCATACCGCGTGCAACAACAGCCGCATGTGAGGTTTTACCACCACGACTGGTCAAAATACCTTGGGAAGCAAAAAAGCCGTGAATATCTTCTGGTTTGGTTTCTTCACGCACCAAAATAACCTTTTCACCTGCACGTCCCAGTAATTCAGCACGATCAGCATCAAATACACATTTACCACATGCAGCACCAGGAGAAGCAGGTAAGCCTTGCGCCAACGCTTCAAAATTATGATTTGGATCCAAACGAGGATGTAATAGTTGTTCTAGATATTCTGGATCAACCCGTAACAGGGCTTGCTCTTTACTAATAAGTCCTTCATTGACCAATTCTACCGAAGTACGTACCATTCCCACTGCATTCATTTTGCCATTACGAGTTTGTAAGCAATACAATTGGCCTTTTTCAATGGTATATTCGTAATCTTGAACTTCGTGGTAATGGTTTTCGAGTTTGTTACGCAATTCCACCAATTGTCTGTACAGTTCAGGCATTTCCTGTTCCATTTCCTGTACTGCTTTTGGCGTGCGAATGCCAGCAACAACATCTTCACCTTGTGCATTGACTAAGTACTCGCCATACATTTCATTTTCGCCAGTACCAGGATTACGGGTAAAGCCAACACCTGTGGCGCAATCGTTACCCATATTACCAAATACCATAGCAACCACATTAACGGCAGTCCCATTTGCCTGAGCGGGAGTCACATTAAATTCGCGGCGATAATCAATAGCCCGCTTACCCATCCATGAATTAAACACGGCTTTGATGGAAATTTCCAGTTGTTCATAGACATCTTCAGGGAAAGGTTTACCTGTTTGTTCTTTGACAACCTGCAAAAATAATTCGCTGATTTTTTTCAAATTTTCAGCCGTGAGTTCGATATCAGTTTTAACACCGGCTTGCTTTTTAACCGCTTCAAAATGTTCATCAAAGTGTTCATCGGCAATACCCAAGCCCACTTTACCAAACAATTGAATAAAACGCCGATAAGAATCATAACCAAAACGTTCATCACCACCCGTTTGTTTAATGAGGCCTGGCAATGTTTGTGAGTTAAGACCTAAATTTAGAATGGTATCCATCATCCCAGGCATGGACATAGCAGCCCCTGAACGCACGGAAACGAGTAAAGGTGCTTTTGGATCACCAAAATTTTTGCCGGTGGCTTTTTCAACCATTTCAATGTGTTGTTTTGCACTGTCCATTAAACCAGCAGGTAATTCACGTTTTGGATCATCAAGGCATTTTAAACAAGCTTCTGTGGTAATCACAAAGCCAGGCGGCACGTTAAGACCAATCTGTGTCATTTCGCACAAATTAGCACCTTTTCCGCCTAACAAAAGTTTCTTTTTTCCATCCCCTTCATTAAAAGAGTAGATATATTTTTCAGCCATTAAATAATCTCCTGGACTGTTGTTTAAGTATGAAAAATTTTTTTATTTCAATTAGTTAATTGAAAAATATATTAAAATATTGTAACTACTTCAGTCTCATGATGAATGTTAATACTTTTTTATAAGGAGTGACGCTGGAGCGTCACAAAATGCGTTCCAACGCTTTCGCTGTGGAACGAGAGGCTGAGTAGTTACAAAATATTAAAGTTTTAAAACTTGCCAACTAAAATTTATTCACTGACAACAAATTGCTTGATATCAATAATTATCTGCTTGATGTTCAAGTATTTCTCAAAAGATAGAAATTAAAACTTGAATATCAAATTCCATGATTTTAGTAACTTTATAGATAAAAAGCGATAATACATAAAAATTAGGAATGAAAAATGAAAATAACTTTAACTTAAATGTTCAAGTTTTTCAATTTTTTTTATAACTATAAAGATTAGTTATAATATAAGGATAAAATCAAAGCAATCGGTAAGGTCAAAAACATCTATTGATTCAAAATTATACGAAACTTAGCCATAACGGTTCAAAAAGTCACAAATAAAAGTGAGGTCATTTTCTTTTAATGATTTCGATTTAATCCTTTATTAAATAATCCTTGTAGTTATAGATTCAATTTAGGAAAAAAACTTGATCATCAAGTTTAATAAAAATTTATTATAGTAACAATTTATCATCAATTGATTATCTTAGTAAAGTTATTAAGAAAATAAGACATAAAAATTTCCCTATCCTTATTCTCGATTTCTTCATAATCTCAGAATCGAAATTCCATGTGAAGCTTTATGTCAATTCTGATAAGGCTTCATACTTGGACTTAAACATAAATTTAAAATGTTTTTTTATTTGTAACTACTCAGGAATGAGGATTTAATAACATCCAAAACGCTAGAACCAAACCTGACAGGTTTTGAAAACCTGTCAGGTTTAAATGTGGATATTATTAAATCCTTATTCCTCAGTCTCATTAATGAATGTTAATGCTTTTTTATAAGGAGTGACGCTGGAGCGTCACGAAATGCGTTCCAACGCTTTCGCTGTGGAACGAGAGGCTGAGTAGTTACTTTTATTTTATTATATGCTACTATTCTTAATGGAATCGAAATGATTATATATTATGCTTTTAAGTGATTTATGAGGATAATTTCTCTCTACTAATTAACTGTTTTTTGACAGGCTTAACTGTTGGATAACTATGCTGTACACCCTAGTGATATTTTTTAACGTGTCAAAAAACATAAGTACATAGCAAAATCTACATTGAATCAGCCATACAAGAGGTATTTATTGTAATACTCTAAAGAAGCATTTATTCACAATATTAAAATATTAACAAATGATGTTTAGAAATGAGGATTCAATAAAATACAAAAGTTGAAACCTGACAGGTTTTAAAAACCTGTCAGGTTTGCACCAAAATTTTGCAAATTATTAAATCCTTATTCCTTATTGTATTAGTGTATCCAATTTATCTCAGCAAAAAAATAACTGACGGCACAGTTTTTATGATTATCCTTCATGTCAGGAAAGAATCCTTCCAAAAGACACATAGAGACACACGACCGTGTGCCTCTACTTTCGTTTCAAATTTATTTTGCGATGGCTGGAGTGCAAAATTTATTTTGCGATGGGTTGCGTTCTATAGTTGACAAAATGAATTTGAAACGAAAGTTTGGAAGCTATCTGCGTAACATCAGTTATTAATGGTAAAAGCTTTATTTACTTATATCCTAACTCCATATCAATAATTTTTTATTATCTAATCTGAAATTCTAATTTAAAATTATCTACATATTATAATAGCATTTTGGTATCCCCAATAACCGTTACAATCAACAAATTTCATTGTACTTTCACTCTAGGCAAATCACGACATGTCCACACTCCCTGAAGAAATCGCAAAACGGCGTACTTTTGCCATTATTTCTCACCCCGATGCGGGTAAAACCACCGTCACTGAAAAATTTTTATTGTTTGGAGGTGCTATTAAATTAGCCGGCACTGTCAAAGGACGAAAAGCAGCCCGTCATGCTACCTCCGATTGGATGGAATTAGAAAAACAACGGGGGATTTCGGTGACTTCCTCTGTTATGCAATTTCCTTATCAAGACTGTATTATCAATCTATTAGATACCCCCGGACATGAAGATTTTTCGGAAGATACTTATCGCACCCTCACTGCCGTTGATTCCGCCTTAATGGTGATTGATTCTGCAAAGGGAGTCGAAGATCGTACTATCAAATTAATGGATGTATGCCGTTTACGAGATACTCCCATTTTAACCTTTATTAATAAATTAGATCGAGATGGACAAGAACCGATTGATTTATTAGATGAAATTGAAGATGTACTTAAAATCCGCTGTACCCCAATCACTTGGCCTATTGGTATGGGTAAGCATTTTAAGGGAATTTACCATTTTTTAGATAACAGTGTCACCCTGTTTGAACCAGGAAAAAAACATATAGCCGGTGAAGGAAAACATTATACCAATCTTGATGATCCACAACTTCTCACTGAATTGAGTCAAACCATCATTGATGAATTAAAAGAAGAGATTGAATTAGTACAGGGAGCAAGTCATTCTTTTGATTTAAAAGAATTTTTATCCGGTAAATTAACACCTGTGTTTTTTGGTTCTGCTTTAAATAACTTTGGTATCAAAGCCTTATTAGACAGTTTTACCACTTATGCGCCTCCACCACAAACACGCTCAGCAACCACTCGTCAGGTTATGCCTGATGAGGAAAAGTTTTCCGGTTTTATTTTTAAGATTCAAGCAAATATGGACCCTGCCCATCGTGATAGAATTGCCTTTTTACGTGTCTGTTCAGGACAATATAGCAAAGGCATGAAAATGCGCCATGTGCGTATTAACCGAAATGTACAAATCGCCAACGCTTTAACTTTTATGGCGGGAGAACGGGAGTGTACAGAAGAAGCTTGGTCTGGAGATATTATAGGACTGCATAATCATGGCACGATTTCAATTGGCGATACCTTTACGCAAGGTGAAGATTTAAAATTCACTGGGATTCCCCATTTTGCCCCAGAAATTTTTCGCCGCGCTCGTTTACGTGATCCTTTGCGGATGAAAGCCCTATTGAAAGGTTTACAACAACTGAGTGAGGAAGGCGCAACACAATTATTTCGCCCACTGAGTAATAATGACTTAATTTTAGGGGCGGTAGGTGTGTTGCAATTTGATGTGGTCAGTTGGCGTTTAAAAAATGAATATGGGGTGGAATGCCATTTTGAAGCAGTGCAAGTAGCTACTGCCCGTTGGATTGGTTGTGATGATGACAAAAAACAAGAAGAATTCAAACGAAAGGCTTTTAGTAATCTTGCATTAGATGGTGCAGATAACCTCACATATATCGCACCTACAAGAGTCAATTTATCATTGACTGAGGAACGTTGGCCAGAAATTCAATTTTTTGCAACGAGAGAACATTAGTGCAAAAACGTTCTAATCCCCAAACCATTAAATTTCCCCTGACCTTCATTTATAATTAATGATTTACTAATGTTACGCAGATCGCTTCCAAACTGGAGTGCAAAATTCATTTTTCTAACGAGAATGCAATCCCTCGCAAAATAAATTTTGCACTCCGATATTCACTTTTGGAAATGCAGTCCGTAACATCAGTGATTTAGAACAAAAAAACCTTCGAGGTTTTCAACACCTCGACTGTTCCATTTGCGCTTGTTCAAAAATCCACTCACAGGCTAATGCTTCCAATTGGAGCCGTATTTGTTGAAGAGCGTCCCTTTGGCGTAGTTGACTTATTGAGCAACACGTTGCCTACCTATCCAGCTAGAATTTCAAATCCATTTTTTTCCAATAAATTTAATAACTTAAGTGATGAGCCTTGGGGGTTTGTGAGACCCTTTTCCCATTTCTGTATCGTAGAAGAAGTTAGGTTGAGGTAAGTCGCAAAAACCGATTGAGTCACATTATTTTTGAGTCTCATTTCCTTAATTTGTTTTCCACTATATTCTTTAAGCGGCGTTAAACAAAGTGCATCAAACTCTCGTCGGGTTTTTGCGTCCATTAAACCAATATTAGTCAGTCCTTTAGCTGTTTCGTGAACAACTTTTAGTATTGATTCTTCCATTATAATACCTCAATGATTTCACCAGCTTTTATCAAAGTTTCTAAATCGCTATCGTCATAGCTTAATAACCTGAGTTCGATGTAAAAATATAGTTAATTCAATATCTTTCCCAAATTTTATTTGGGAACACACTGTCTGCCAAGCTTTGCTTGGTAAAACTCGAAGCAAAGCTTCTGATGCATTGTGTTCCCAAATAAAATGGGGGAACAATTGTCACAATTATCAGTGTATTATATAACAAATACAATTAGTTATATTCATCAACTTATATCGAACTCAGGTTAAT
>JAUCGK010000076.1 GCA_030378085.1 Candidatus Parabeggiatoa sp. HSG14 | reverse complement strand
GCCAGATGCTATTATTGCAGCTACGGCTTTACATTTAAAACTGCCTTTGATAACACGCAATATCAAAGACTTTCAAAAAGTACCTCATCTACAGTTATTCAATCCATTTGAACCTAGCGAATAAGAGAATCATTGAACTGATAAGAGTACAACGAATTTGAAAAGATAACAACGAATAAACGAAGGGAGGATTTTGGTATTCGTTGTGGTTTTTTAAAATTCGTTGTACTCTTTTTTAATCCTTTAAAACAAGCGATAAAAATAACATTTAGGAAATATCAAAATACCAGATATATCTAATATCAGTACTATTTTAGTTTATTTTGATACCAACATATATTCGCGTCTTTTCGATGATCAAACACAACCTAACATCCAACAAAAAGCCAATGCGTGTCTTGAAATTATTGAAGCTATTAAAATGAAACATTTGACTCTACTTGGTTCAGATATTGTTATGTTTGAAGTCTATAACATTCTTGAAAAAGAAAAACAGGCTAAAGTCGAAAACTATTTAACTTTACCGTCTTATCATATTGATAGCTCGGATGAAATTTTAAAATTAGGTCAACAATTAGAAATCCAATGTCAAATAAAAGCGCGTGAAGCTTTACATATTGCTTCGGCGATAATTGGTAAAGCACGCTATTTTCTTTCTTGTGATAAAAAAGTCACACAAATGAAACAAGCTAAGTGCTATCGTCGTTTAGCTAAATCATATCGTCAAACCTATTTTTCTGTGATGAACCCAATACGTTTTGTTGAAAAAATGAAAAAAGGAGAACTTGAATGAACTTAACTGTTGCCATACCAACGACTGATAGTGTTGCCATTATTCGTGAAGGATGGAATTTATTAGTGGAACAATTAGGTCTTGAAAAAGCCACACAATTTATCGTATTAATTGAACGTGGCAAAGGTGATACCGTACAAGAAATAGCTGATTATTGGGGAAATACCAATATAGAAGATATTCACAACCAAATTATGAATTGGAAAACAACTCGCTGCAAATAATTTTGTTAAAATGGTTTCGAGGCTAAAGTTTCCCCGAAACTTTAACCTCGAAAGGAGATTATAAATGAACCAGAAAACAATGACATTAGAGCAGATTCGTCAAACGGGAATTGAAGTCTTAGTACATCATTTAAGTGCTGTCGGTATGATACGATTTTTTCAACAATCTGAAACTGGCTGGGGGGATTATACCAAAGACAGACATAAATGGTTAGGAAATAAAGATGTTAAAACACTTGCCAATGAAATTATAGCTAAACGTAGCCAAAGCCAAAATTAATTGATGAGTTAATCGTAGAGTAGATAAAACTTCTTCACTCCCATTACTAACAAAGTACAACGAAACTTCGTTCTGGAACGCCCATCTGAAAAGATCACAACAAATAAACAAAGGGAGTCCTTTGGTATTCGTTGTGGTTTTTTAAATTCGTTGTACTCACTGATGTTACGCACTGCACTTCCAAAAGTGAATAAAGGAGTGCAAAATTTATTTTGCGAGGAGTTGCACTCTAAGTTGGCAAAATAAATTTGAAACGAAAGTTTGGAAGCCATCTGCATAACATCAGGTACTCAATCATAAGTAAAACATGGAGAATATAAAATGCGTGTCATTTCAAAAAGAGCTTTTGATGAATTTGCAAAAATACATCCTGATGCAAAAGAACCTTTGACACGTTGGTATGGAATAGCAAAAAAAGCAAACTTCTTAACTTTTAATGAGGTACGACAAGTGTTTCCAAGTGCTGATAAAGTAGGCAATTGCACGGTGTTCAATATTGGCGGTAATAAATATCGACTAATTACAGCAATCCACTATAACCGACAAATAATTTACATCCGATTTGTTCTAACACATACTGAATATGACTTAAGCTATTGGACAGGTGAATGTCAAAAGTAATGAAATGTCCTAACAATTTTGAGGAAAATATGGTACATAATGCGAGGATATAATAATGAGTGAAGTACTTGAAAATACTAAGGCTTGTTGGATGAACGCTGAAAATTTTTTGTCAGTTCCTCATACTGAAGCAGAATACGACAAGGCGGTTGCTCTTCTTAATCAATTAATTGATACCGTGGGAGAAGATGAAACGCATATTCTTGCCAGTTTAATGGAAACACTGGGTATTTTAATTGAAACTTATGAAAATAAACACTATCCCATGCCAGAAGTTTCCGGAAGAGAGCTCTTAATTTATTTAATGGAAGAACACAGATTAAAGTCAAGTAATTTGAGCAACGAAATTGGTACTGAAAACGAGGTTTTGGAAGTTCTTAATGGTCAACGCGATTTAAATACTCGCCAAATTCATGCGCTCAGTAATCGTTTTCATGTTCCACCTGAGGTTTTTTTATAGTTGCTTCGTTACGCACATACTCCCATCATTAACAAAGGAGTACTTTTTACTTCAACGAATCTGAACAACAACACAAATTAATCTTATGATTACACCTAAATCTTATGATATCCTTTTACTTGCCATTAACTTAACCAGTTGTTGCAATCTTGCTTGTCATCATTGTTATTTAGATGCGGGTACTTTGCAACAAGGAAATCCTAACGAATTAACAACAACAGAAATATGCAACTTATTAAATGAAATTGCACAACGTAGCCCTGAAACAATGATTGTATTAACTGGTGGCGAACCCTTAATACGTAACGATATAGAAATATTAATAAAACAAGGTACACAACTTGGATTAGCTATGGTGGTTGGTACCAACGGCATGTTGCTCACTGAAAAACGAGTGCAATCACTTAAAGAAGCAGGTATTTTGGGCGTTGGTATCAGTTTAGATTCACTCGATCCCGCTTATCACGATACGTTTCGAGGGAGGCAAGGAAGTTGGAAGAAAACCATGATAGGCATTGAAAATTGCCGCCGTCATCATTTATCCTTTCAACTTCACTTCTCAGTAACAGAAAATAATGCCAATGAATTGCCAGCAATGATTGATTTTGCGCGTAGTAGTGGGGCGCGGGTATTCAATGTTTTCTTTTTAGTGTGTACTGGAAGAGGTCAATTTATGTCAGATATCAGTGCCACCCGCTATGAACACATTTTAGAATCTTTGATTGAAGCACAAGCACAAAGTCAAGAGATGATTATTCGTCCTCGCTGTGCGCCCCATTATAAACGCATTGCCCACCAACGCCAACCTAAATCACTTCTCAATCAAATCAGTGGCATGGAAGGAGATGGATGTATTGCAGGGACACATTATTGTCGCATTACACCTACTGGTGGCATAACGGCTTGTCCCTATATTCCCGTTGAAATAGGCAATATCCGCCAGCATCCTTTTTGGGAGATTTGGGATAATGAATTTAAAGAACTACGGACACCAACATTAAAAGGAAATTGTGGAGATTGTGAATATCAAAAATTGTGTGGTGGTTGCCGAGCGCGTCCTTTGGCAGCTGGTGGTGATTTAATGGATACTGATAAGTTATGTACCTATAAACCCCAAGGTAATGCTATCATTCAACCTTTACAACCTTTAAATATAAAATGGAGTCCAGACGCTGAAAAACGAATGACGCGAGTCCCCGCTTTTTTACGTAAAATGGTTAGGAAACGTGCTGAAGCTTATGTTGCAGAACTAGGCGAACCGCTTGTAACCCCTAAGCATCTAGCAGTACTATCAGCGAGACGATTCGGTGGAAAACCGACATTATGACTGATATTGATGTACTTATTGTCGGCGGTGGTATTTCTGGCTTATCCATTGCGTGGTGGTTAGCACAGGCTGGTATTTCCGTTGAAGTATGGGAACAAGAAACGCGCCCAGGCGGTAAAATTCAAAGCGTAAAAGCAGATGGATATCTGACAGAACAAGCAGCATCAATAGTCATGAATTTTCGACCTGAAGTTTCTCAGTTCATGATAGCATCGGGACTTGAAGCCTATAAAATGCCGCGTGCAGATACTACCAACCGTTATCTCGTTCACGATGGACAATTATTATCATTGCCGATGAAATTAATGCCAATGATAATGTCTCCCTTATGGAGTTTACGTGGTAAGCTTCGCATGTTTACAGAGCCATTTATTCCCAAAGGTGGACATGCACAAGAAACAGTCACTGAATTTATCACTCGCCGTTTGGGCAGCGAAGTCTTAGAAAAAGCGATGGGTTCATATATTACAGGCACCCTTGCCTCTGATCCTGATTTAGCGAATGCTTATGCGGTTCTACCTCGTCTCACTGCATTAGAACAACGTTATGGTAGCATTGCTCTGGGTGTATTAATAAATAAAGTATTACGACGACGAACTGCAGCCATTACAGAAGCGTTTTCCTTTCAAGGCGGTATGAAAACGCTAATAGAATCTTTGGCACAAGGAATACGTTTTCGACCAAAACATGCAGTGACAAAACTGGAAAGAGAGGGAAATAATTGGCGTATAACCAGTACCAATAATAGAAGTGTTCTAGCACAACAAGTTGTATTAAGTACACCAGCAAATGTGGCTGCTTCTTTAGTCAAACCATTAGATAATCAATTGGCAAAATATTTAGCGGGAATTAAAATAGCACCTTTATCAGTAGTTCATTTGGGATTTCCTCGTGCTGCTATTCCTCATGCACTAGATGGCACAGGCTTTCTAACACCACGTCAGGAAGACTTTGCTGTGACTGGTTGTTTATGGATGAGCAGTTTATTTTCGGATCGCGCTCCTCAAGGTAAAGTATTGCTCAGCACTTATATAGGTGGAGCAACACAACCGGCAGCAGTTGATTGGGATGATGAGCGTAGTATTACAGCAGTAATGGAAGCATTACAATCTTTACTTGGGATTAATTGCGATCCAGAAAATGTACGTATTGACCGTCATTATCAAGGACTCCCTCTCTATCATGGAAATCATACGGGTCGTATCGCAGAAATCGCAAAGCACTTAGTACATTTGCCCGGACTGCATTTGGAGGCCAATTATCGGGAAGGAATCTCTGTGCGAGATCGTATTGCAAGGGCAGCTAAAGTCGCCGAACAAATTTTAGCATATCGAAAGCTTTAGAAATATGCCACTATAAAAAATCAGTTAATTTGTGCCAATTGAATACAATATAAGTGGAACCTTAGATTTAAACTTTTATTTTTTGTATTATTTTTACGTACATTCCTTCCTTATCCTTATTATAAATAATCCATGTAATTATATATTTTTTTAGGTAATGAGAAAATAGAAATACACTCAAAATGTAAGTTGTTTTAACGATTTAAATGATTTATTATATTAGTTTTTGCTAATATTCGACATTCCGCACAAGCATTTCATATTTTTTAAATTAAAGCATTTGGTGGGAAATCTAAGCTTTATCTTGATATTCTAAACTTGAATTGAGGTTCTGATACTCGGTAAAGATTAAAAAACCTTGAAATCTCCCCAAATTTTCTCTTGATTTTGCCATGATAAATTTTTACTGCTAAACCGTGAAAAATATTATCTCAAATAAATCAATGACTTAAAAAATTGTTTTTTTAGAGATTGCTTGTGCGGAATGTCGGGTGTATAGTTAGGAAGTTGATGTTTAACTATATAATTAAACCTTTGCTGTTTTGCAGCCAGCGAATTAGGGACAGGCTTACAAACCTGTCCGGTAAAATTTGCTTTATTAAGGAGGAAAATTTATTAATGACAATATTTGGTATTAATTTTACCGATTTGTGGGAAAATATAAGTGGGTTTACGACTCTTTTTGTTGTTGCTTTTGCTATTGTGATTTTTATGTGGCTAATTTATAAGACAATAAAAAAAGTTTCACATCGCGCAAGCCAAACAAAGCAACCAAGCCATCCAGTCGCAAAAAAACTGGACAAAAGAAGTACACCATCTCATAATCCATTTATACACGGTAATCCCGTTGCGCCTGAACAACTGATAGGCAGGGACGGAGAATTGCGCCGTATTGCCGGGCGTATCATTACTGGACAATCCACGATAATTACTGGCTCGCCGCGCAGTGGTAAAACTTCAGTGTTACAGGGATTGATGCTTGCACCTAACGAAGAACGGGCAAAAACACTTTACGGTGATACAGTCAATAAATTGATTTTCTCCTATTTGGATGTTTTTAAAGCCACTCAATTTAATAAAGCCCAATTTTGGGAATCGGTTTTAGAGCCACTTCAAAAACGGATTGTTGCGAATACCCCACTGTTTAAAGCCTATCAAATGTGCCAGAACCGTCAGTTTGAAACTAATGAAGTTGAAAATTTGATTAGCGAAATTAACCAAGCTAATTGGCGATTAGTATTATTGATAGACGAATTTGATAAATTTTTGGATAACACTATCTTGACGGAAAATCAAGGGGAGTTTTTTGCGAACCTACGCGCCTTGGTTGTCAGTCCTGATAATCAAGGCGCATTAGTACTGGTTATTACAAGCTCTTTGTCACGAAGCCAGCTTAATAATGAAACACTAAAAAGTAGTAACGGTTCGCCTTATTTTAACATTATGGACGAATTTGTTTTAGGGGCATTATCAGAATCAGAAGTAGATGAACTGTTGGCTCAAGGTAATTTTACTGATGATGATTGCGGTTTTATTAAGGACATTGCTGGTGGACATCCCTATTTGTTACAAGTCGTGGCATCAACTTTGTGGGAAAGTTATGAAGATGGAAACGAAGACAATTTTGCAAAACAACAACGTGTGAAGGATTATTTTTATCTCAAGGTTAAAGAAACTCTGAAAAATATTTGGGATTCGTGGGATCAAGAGAAACAGAGCATTTTTATGTCTGTTGCTCTAGTACACCTAGAAAAATTAGGCATCAAGTTTCCAAAAGAAGTTGATATTAAAAGTATTAGTAATAGTCTATCTCTTAAAGCTTCATCATTGATTGAATTGGAAAGATATGGTTTTTTGAGAAGAGACGATAAAATGCATGGCGGGTGGAGAGTATATCCTGGTATCTTTTTACTCTTTATCATTGATATTTTTAAACCAGAATATCGTGATAAATTGTCTAATAAAGCATGGGAAAAGTTATCTACGCCCAAATCTTATAAACGTTTTTTTTGAAACATTGATTTTTCAATAGCGTTGTTCCACTTTACTTTTTCTCAGAATTCAAAAAGATTGGTTAAAAATGGTAGTGGGTTGCTCCGTGGCTCACCCACTTTCAAATAGGAAAATATATTAAAAATATGTTAAATAAATTATTAAATGAATTAGCAATTGTAAAAGAATATTCCCTTGTTTTTTTAATTGCAGTGACTTTTTTAGCAGAATCAGTTTTATACTTAGGAGTGCTACAAACACAAGAAAAACTTGCTGTTCAAAACCTTTGTGTTCTTAACAAACAAGACGTTTGTGTTATTGAAAAACGAGAAACTAAAAAACCAAAAGTTGGTGTGATTGAACTTATTATTCAGAACACGACTCAACTATCCATTATGATGTTGGCGACAACTTTTTTTTATTTACTTTGGGATATACTCCGTTTGAAGATGATCCCTCCAAAAAAACCAGCAGTAAATTCTGAAAAGAAAAACAATCAAAAGAATGATTTTGCTGGTGTATTAACAAGACTTCTCATTGGTTCATTTGGTGCCAGTACCATTCCAACTGGTATATCACTTATATTATGTGCATTTGAAAATAAAGACTATATAAAACACCTATCTGGTGTTGAAATATACATTGCATTTGCAGGTATTTCCTTGATGTCTATCGCTGTTTTATCAATATACGAAGAAAAAGGCAGGATAGAACAAGAAATTGAAAAAATTAAAAGTTCAAAAGACATTCTTTCAATGGTAGCAGAACAAAACCATAAATGATAGATGATTTCTATAAACCCTTATATTACAGGCAACCCGGTTGGCAATGGGCCAGCGTTTATCGGACGAGCAGATGTCTTGCGGGAAGTTTTAAACGTTTTAAAACATCCCAAAAACAATGCAATTGTATTGGTTGGGCAACGGCGCATTGGTAAAACTTCGGTACTACATGAATTAAAAGCCAATTTGTCCAAGGAAAGCATTTATCACCCGATTTATTTTGATTTACAAGATAAATCCCAAAAGCTGTTGAAAGAGTTACTACAGGCTTTAGCCAATAAAATAAGCGATGAATTTCAACAAGACAAGCTTGATTTGTTAAATAATCCTGAAAACACATTTCATCAATGGTTACAGAAGTTATTAAATGATTTGCCCCAAGAAAAATCATTAGTCCTATTGTTAGACGAATTTGATGTCATAGATGATTCAGGCGATAAACAACAAGCGGGAACTACTTTTTTTCCTTATCTACGTGATTTATTAGACATCGATCATCAACGTCTTAACTTTGTGTTTGTGACAGGGCGTAAAATTGATGATTTGTCGAATATTTTTTTGGAGTTATTCAAAGGAATCACTAATAAACCGGTTTCCCTACTTGATCACAATGATACTGTTGAACTGATACGTCTGTCTGAAAAAAATAAAACGCTTAACTGGAAAAACAACGCGATAGAAAAAATCTGGCAACTCACAAATGGTCATCCATATTTAACTCAACATCTTTGCTCTCGTATTTGGGATAATCTTATTTATGATGGTTCCCCAGGGAAGCAACCCCCAACTGCAACCTTAAAAGAGGTTGAGAAAGAAGTAAAATCAGGTGACATTTTGCAAGCCAGTGAAAATGCACTAGAGTGGTTGTGGGGTGCTTTGCCAGCGGCTGAACGAATCGTTGCCTCACTCTTGGCAGTCCATGCTAAGCCAATAGATGATAAGCAATTAAAGGATTTATTGCATAAAAAAAATATCAAAGTCATCACTTCTGATTTGCGAGATGCACCAACAAAATTGGTCGTTTGGGATTTAATTGAAGTAGAAAAAGAGCGTTATCGCTTTCGTGTTGAATTACTGCGCCGTTGGGTTGCGGAGTATAAACCGATTAATCAACTGCAAGAAGAATTGGCTCAAATTCAATCAATCGCTAATTATCTCTACGCATTGGGTGAAGCCGCTTATAACAAAAATCAAGCAGATGAAGCTGTTAAGTTGCTGAACAAAGCAATAAAAACTACGCCTAATCATTTAGAAGCCAATTTACTGTTGGCAGATGTTTTACTTTCACGGGGAGAAAATCAGGAAGCCCGTAAAAAGTTAGAAAAACTGTATAGTGAACATTCTGAACCAAAGGTGCGTGACAAATTAGCTCAAACCTTGTTGAATTCTGCCAAAAAGGGCGAAGAAGAGCCTTATGAACTTTACGAGCGTGTGTTGGAATTGGAACCCCATTTAGGAGCCATCGTGAAATGGCTAGAATGGGAGCAGCTTCTCCATCATTTAAACACTGAAGAAGATTATGACACCGAACTAAAATTGGCCCTGAATTTACGTCAAAAATACCCAGAAGATCGTCCAGATTGGCAAGATTATGTTGAGCAGCTAACAAAGAAACAGCTTTATCAGAGTGCAATAAACGCCATAAAAAATGGGGATAAGGAAACCGCAGTCACTCAATTAAAAGCCCTGATTTCACTTTCTCCCACATACCAACAGGCAAGCCGTTATTTGTACTTAGCAGACACTGGTAAAGACCCAAAAAAGCTGGAAAACTCTCGTTGGAGATTAAGATTTGGTTTGGCTCTTACGTTTATCATTATCATTGCCGTGGCTGGTGGATTGTTCCTGCATAAAGAACCGCTTCCTTTTTTACCAGAAACCTATCTGCTTAAAGAAATGGAAGCAACCTATAAAGGAAAGGAAGCAACTTACAAAGTAGCACAGCAGCAGTTAATAGAAATTGAAAACGAAAAAAACCAACTTGAGAAGGATCTAACTCAAGTGCGTACTTCAGAAATTGGATTAAACAAACAAGTTGCCCAACTAGAAGGCGAAAGAAACCAACTCACAGGAGAAAGAGATAAACTTGACAGCCAATTAACTCAAGCGCATACTTCAGAACAAGCGTTAAACAAAAAAGTTGCCAAGCTAGAAGGCAAAAGAGACCAACTTAAAGGGGAAAGAGACAAACTTGACAGTCAATTAACTCAAGTGCGTACTTCAGAACAAGCATTAATCAAACAAGTCACTCAGCTAAAAGGTGAAAGAAACCAACTTAAGGAAAAGAGAGACAAACTTGATAGCGAATTAGCTACAGTGCGTATTTCAGAACAAGCGTTGACAACAAGACTCACTCAGGTGAAAGGTAAAAGAGACAAGTTTAAAGGAGAAAGAGACAAACTTGATAGCGAATTAGCTGCCGTGCGTATTTCAGAACAAGCGTTTAAGACAAAATTCGCTGAAGTAGAAATAGAAAGAGATCAGATACAAGGAGAGAAAAAGGAACTTAAGAAAAAATTGATTGATGCTCAAAACGGACTGATAAAAGCCTTCCTGTTTTCAGGTAACTATATTGTAGTTGTTGGAAATTATGGAACGTCTAAATTGGCTAATGATGAATTAAAGCGGCTCAATGAAGAATTGGAAACCCATTATAAAGAACTAAACTTGACATCTAAGCTCACTGAGCCTAACAAAACAACCGAGGTTTGGTGGCTCAATCTCGGTGATTCTTATTCACGGGAATCCGCAGAAATTCTAAGATTATGGGCAACTAAAAAATTGGGAGTAAAAGGTGCTTACATACTGCTTCAAGAGTAAGCGAGCGTAGGGTGGGTAGAGCGAAAGCGAAACCCACCAAAATAATTTACACTCCTACAAAAATTAAGCCTCTTCGCTCAAAAGCGGAGGGGCTTTTTTTATGGCTTCACTTCAATAGATATCCAAAACTAAAACAATGTTTAATCCTAAGACGTGAGATAAAATTTAAATGGAATCAATTTTCAGAAATTCATATCAATTAAACCTTACAACAACAAAAATTGTTTCTAAAAAAAGATTAAACCCAATACCGCAAAATTGAGCATAAATAGAGAATTGTGTATAATAACAACCCAAAACAGATTTATAGTTTCAACTCGCCTTCGTTGCCACTGTATTCCCACATCGGCACGTTGAAACTATAAATCATATAAAATCAATTACTTATATACTTTTTAAATGAGTACCAGCGTGGGAACCAGCCAAGTAGGGTGGGTAAACGTTGTGTGTATCGGTACAAACCAATACATTCGTTAGGAAAACTCGCATAAGTTTTCGCAAATTCACTTTGCGCCAACGCTATATACTCTGAACGTTCAAATTTTCGGATTTAAGACCTGACAGGTTTTGAAAACCTGTCAGGTCTGGCGTGCGTTTTTAGTATATTTTCATAATCCGAAAACCTGAACATTTGGAGTATACTTTAAACTTTATATAATTCTTATCTACAAATGGAAATCGAATTTGATCCAAATAAAGCAGCATCGAATCTTATAAAGCATGGAATTTCTTTTGAAGAATCATCAACAGCACTTCTTGATCCATTGGCTTTAGTTCAAGAAGACCCTGATGCTGAGGGTGAAAATCGCTGGGTGCTTATAGGTATGAGTCATCAAGCCAGATTATTAACAGTGGTTTATACGCTGCGAAATGAATGTATCCGTCTCATTTCAGCGCGTAAGGCGACTAAAAAGGAGGTAAAAAATTATGCGTGAAGAATATGATTTTTCAAATGCCAAAAGAGCTAAGGACATACCTCATCTCTCAAAATTGCAAGCCGAAGCCAAAAATAAAACTTGTGTCATTATCATGTTAGATAATGAAGTTCTTCAAAGCTATCGAGAAAAAGCAGAGGCTAAAGGACTTCCATATCAAACACTTATTAATCATACTTTGATGGAATCTGTGACTTATCGAACTGACGAAGTATTGCCAGCATAGCTTAGCGATAGAATCATCATTTTTTTGAGGAACGTCGTATAGCATGTAGGGCGAATAAACGTTGTGTGCATTGGCACAAATCAATACATTCGTTAGGAAAACTCGCATAAGTTCTCGCAAATTTACTTTGCGCCAACGCTATATATACTTTCTACAACAATTAAGCCTCTTCGCTCAAAAGCGGAGGGGCTTTTTTTATGGCTTCATTTTTCTTTTATATAGCTTTTCAGATAAAGATTTTGGCTTTAATACCTGCCAGGTTTTAAAAACCGGCAGGTATGATGACTCTCTATTTTTCTGAACGTTTATAGATATCCAAAACTGAAATAATGTTTGTTCCTAAAACGTGAGATAAAATTTAAGTGGAATCAATTTTCAGAAATTCATATTAATTAAAGCTTAGCAACAACAAAGAGTGTTTATAAAAAAAGATTAAACCCAATACCGCAAAATTGAGCACAAATAGAGAATTGTGTATAATGGATAGCCTGAAACGGATGGTTTCTCGCACCCTTCATCATAAAATCTGATTTAATTGGGACGTTAAGTTTTTGATTTGTCAAGAAAGAGGATAAAAAGGATGAGTTTGAGTGAAATGACACAAAATGTTAGGATATTATCTCGTCAGGAAAAATTTTATTTAATTCAGTTTATTACAATGGAATTAGCTCAGGAAGAAAAATTAGTTCAGGGAGAAAAACTGGAATTTTTTCACGATTTCGATGCTGGTAGTCAGCACGGTTTTTGGAGTCAATATAACGCTTTTGGAGCTGCTCAAAAATTACAAACTCTGTTAGAAGATAGCCAAGGATAACGTATGAATCAACGACAGTTTTCTTATTCACATTCACCAGCATTTCCAAGTTTACAAAAAGGACTACCATTTCTACCTCTCACTTTGAGCAATACGACCCATTCGATTAAGGTATCTGGGTTAGTGGATTCCGGAAGTACCGTCAACGTTTTGCCTTATGATATCGGAATTCAATTAGGTCTGATTTGGGAAACCCAAACATTTTCCCTTCCCCCATTGGTCGGAATATTACGGAACTTTCAAGCATTCGGGGTGTTGGTAACGGGACAGATTGAGCCGTTTGCGCCGGTTCACCTTGCCTTCGCTTGGACGCAGAGTAATGATGTCCCGGTCATTTTAGGACAAATGAACTTTTTTTCAGAATTTGACGTATGTTTCTTCGGTTCTCAGGAAGTGTTTAACATTGTACCGAAACCACCAAAACCATTAGCAGGATAGCAAAATAGAGTGTTTTCACAAACCTTAAATAAATAGCGAGTGTAGTCATTCAATATTTTTCTGGTTCCAACAGAAGTTCCCACACAAAAGGGACGCACTAGCGTCCCGTTTTTAAGCAGTCAGATTTTAAAAACCTTTTACGAAAACTTGAACATTTGGACTCAAAAAAAGTATGAAAAAAAGAGTTTATATTGAAACTAGCATTCCAAGCTTCTATTATGAAAATAGAACTGATGCAGCAGCAGTAGCTCGCAGAGAATGGACGCATCAATAGTGGGATAATCATAGTCATGCTTATGAATTGGTTAGCAGCCAAGCTGTTTTAGATGAATTAAATGATGGTGATTACCCTGATTCTAAAAGGACAAATTGTATTGCTTTACTAAATAATTTGACTTTTTTGCCAATTGAAGTGGAAATTGCAACAATTGTTGAAACTTACTTACAACATAAACTAATGCCAAATGATACAGGTGGAGATGCCTTACATCTTGCCGTTGCATCTTACCACAAGTGTGATATATTACTTTCCTGGAATTGCAAAAATTTGGCAAATGCGAATAAGTTTAATCATATCAGATATGTCAATAATCTCTTATCGTTGTATGTTCCCATTTTGACAACACCACTTGAACTTTCAGGAGAAAACCATGGTTAAGGAGTCTACTTTAGAAGGTATTTGGGAAACACGTCGTCGTATTTACGCTAAATGCGATAATGATCCAGTTAAGCTAGTTCAGTATTATATAGCACGTCAAAAAGCAAACCCCGAACGTTTTGCCTCATCAAAAATAGCAACACCTAAAACGGTAGAGCAGGGTAACAGATAATTGTCTTCTCGTTTTAACATTATTGCGACTGTCAATTTATCGTAAGGGATGTCACCATTGATTATTGAAATTAGCCCCTTCACTCAAAAGCGGAGGGGCTTTTTTTTCAATAGATATCCAAGACTGAAATAATGTTCAATCCGAAAACGTGAGATAAAATTTAGGTGGCATCAATTTTCAGAAACTCATATCAATTAAGCCTTATTTATCCGATTTCTTTTTCATTTTTTCCTGCTTAACATACGCCTCAATTTCATCAAGGGGTAATGCCTTCAAGACTTGTTGATGATCCATTTCGGACAAAATCTCTTTAAGCTTCCTAACAAACGATGCCATCGGGTTTTGGGCGTATTTGAAGTATTTGTCATGATTGGTAGGGTTATTGATACAACGAGGTTGGCAGCCTAATCCTGTTCCACGTTGGGTAACGTGTGTACCTTCTTTAAATCATCTTTTCTAACAATAATTTGTCAATTAACTCTTTCTTTTTTTTGAAAAATACAGTTTTCTGGTTCTAAAACAAATTGCCTATTACAGTCTTTACAGGCATATTTTTGCTTTCAGAAGTGAATACTACCATTTTTTATGATATTTTCTGATTGACAAGTTGAACAATTCATTGTTATTCTCTTTTTCGTAAAATTTGTCCCATATTATACACCACTACTTTGTGCTGGACTACCAAGTATACTTATGTCAAAGTGATATGAAAGTTTTTGACTGTGTTGTTAAAACATTGTATCCAAAAAAACAACCTGCATCCTACGATGCACTCATGGTTAATAAAAAGAATAAGCGAGTTTATTGTTTTGAAGTACATTTTTTACTCTTCAAATAATAAAGCAGCAGCCACTTTTCGTCCCTCTGTCGTCAAAATCACATAAGTACGACAAACGGCTCGTGTATCCATCACCTCTACTCCAATCCCCGCATTAATCAATGGTGCTAACAATTCTGTTGCTGGAAAACGGATTTTTGTACCTGTTCCTAATAACACAACTTCAGGCTCTAAAGCACATAATTGTTCAAAATGTGCAACCTCCAATTTATCAAAGTCTTCGACAGCCCAACCTGCTAAATATTCTGGCATAACAATAAGATTCTGCGAGTATGCTTTTTCATTAATGGTAACACTATGCAAATCGACACTTTGTATTTGATAGGTGCCATCACTTGATTCAAGATGTAATTTCATTTTTTAGAATTTAGAATTTAAGTAGTTCTTAATAAATCAATTAAAATATTAAAAATCAATGATTTGAATGGGTGAATACAACAAATTTATAGGCATGGTTCAAAAATGGCAATAAACATAACATGGAATCCAAACCTTCAGGTTTGGGATGTCTAAACCTCGAAAGGACTCCAACCTCAATACATTGAAGTGTTACCTTGAATTGAACCATGCCAATTTATTGTAGTATAGACAGATTTATAAGAGTCTGTTTGGGAACTTTGAAATTTTAATCATGATGAGGGGCAGTTGCTTTTTCTTTTTTTATCAAAGTGTTGCATATTACACCTCAATAATGCCCAAAGTCTTTTCACTTTTTATTCAAAATGTCGTCATGAGTGTTTTGGTATTTATGCGATTAACAATGCTGCTTGTGCAATTTGTTGTAAAGCGTCATCTAACAATTTAGTCAATACATCACGCCTATTATCTCCACTTAAACTGAGTAACTCCCCTGTTTGTTGATGCTTAAGATTAAGCGTTAAACTTCCCTCTTTTACCCAATTATCAAGCAAATCCAATAAAGCAACATGATCGCGGCTACCATCAAGATAAGGTATGAGTTGCAACGATACAGCGTGTTGTATAGTAAACCATTCGTAGCGTAAATTGGTGATTTTTTTATTGTGTTGTGCTTGCTAACGTGCTAAATGGCTAACTTGTGGACATTGACTTATAGTGGTAACCAATTAAAGAGGATGACTATATATAGCGTTTCCCGATTGCGTCAGGTACAAGTCTCCTCCTTAATTAAGGAGGAGATTTAGGGGAAGTTGTACTTTATCCAATCGGGAAACGCTATAATTCAATAAGCCCTGTTAAATAGAATTTTAATAAAGTATCAGAAAGCATATTTTCATCCTGTGTATCGGGCATTTTTTTAGTTTTTTGTTGTGCATATTCAAGTAAATCTGTAAAAGGCCATTGTTTGCCTAAATAGCGTAAACTTGCTTGAATAAGTGGTTGCTCACTAAAAACTATTCCTATCGTATTTTCAAATTTTTGTGTGGTGTCATAAAAAGAACTCGTAGTGGGCTGCGAAGATGAAGTAATATAAAAATGGTGAATTAACTCAGAAGAGAGGGTGCGATTTAATGAGGATTTTTGATGACACAATTAAAGTATGGTGAAAACGGCGATTGCGTAAAAAATCCATCATTTGTTCTTGATGAATTAAATCACCTTTAAAAAGTGAAGGTTCTTCTACTGCTGAGGGTAAAAAATTGTTAGGGAGCATATTCGGTAAAGCATCACCAAGATATTTTAAACTATATGCTTGAGCTTGTTCCATAAATTGGTAAAAATATAATGGCTTATTTTCCTCTTCCAGAAATTCTGCTGTAACAAAAGACGTTGGTAGTTGGATGAAATTCTTAATTTCTTCATTGACAAATTGGCTATAAGTTTCTTGACTATTAGCAGTGGCGTTTTCTAAAAATTTTAGCTTAACAAAGTTTTTAATTGATCAGAACGTATAGCGTTTCCCGATTGCGTCTGGTACAAGTCCCCTCCTTAATTAAAGGATTTAAGGGAGGTTGTACTTTATTCCAATCGGGAAACGCTATAAAACTGAATCAGTAATAAATGTCGTGTAGTAAAGCATCATGTCGCGCAGCGCACTACGCATATTCCAACCCGGTTTAGTGTTATAGCTAATATAAGCAACGCCATTGGTGGTTAAATGATGTTTGCAAACTTGTAGAATTTTTTGTTGTACCTCTTGCGATACCCACGAATAAATACCATGAGCAATGATATAATCAAATTATCCAAAACTATCATCAATTTCTAAAATATTCAATTGCTTAAGCGTAATATTCGATAATTCCAAAGCATCAATAAGTGTTTGTCCATAAATAAAACCTTTCGAGGTAAAAATTTTTCGGAGAAAAATTTCTGATTATAACGAATTTTGGGGACACCCCCCTAACCCCCCGTACACAGGGGGAAGTCCCAAAATAGAAAAATTAAAGCAAAGTGTCGAATGATGTTTGGTTCCAGCCGTGTACGGGGGGAAATCCCAAAATAGAAAAATTAAAGCAAAGTGTCGAATGATGTTTGGTTCCACCCGTGTACGGGGGGTTAGGGGGGTGTCCCCAAAATCTGTTACAATCAGAAATTTTTACCTCGAAAAGAATACGGGACTTTCACAGTAGATAGTTTTGTTGCTTTATACATGGAACGATTTATCGTTGCCATTTTCAGATAAATACGTTGACTTTAGTTTGGTTTTTAAAATCGTTTATTTCTAATAACTTTTAGATGTTTCCGAAAATTTATAAAATACCAATATCTTTTTCTGAAAATGGCGCGTTCCGTTCCATAAACTGAGCAGTTTTAAGTTGCCCAAATAAACCGATTTTTTATTTTTTCAATGGCTTACTGCAAAATAATCTTATAAAAAAACCATAAATTATGAAGTCCCCGTTTTTCCTCGTTTTTCCTCACTTTTAGTTTTAACTGATGATAAGAGCTATATCTATTTTTAAACTCAAAAATGAAAAAATTTTCCGCTCATAAAATTTTACTGATTGCAACTCGACAAATCGGTGATGTATTACTCGCAACGCCATTATTACGCTCCTTGCGTCAAGCTTATCCTGATGCAGTTATAGATGTTTTGGTGTACAAAAACAAAGGGGGTATATTAGAAGGCAATCCTGATTGTAATACCTTAATTTCTGTTGCTGAGCATCCTAATTTTAATGAATACAAAACGTTATTAAAACAAATTTTTCAAAGCTATGATTTAGCCGTTTCTACTCTACCAGGTGATAGGCCGTTAATTTATGCGTTACTTGCTGCCCCTAAACGGATATCTATAGTGCCACCAAAACGTTGGCAAGATATGTGGAAACGTTTTATTGTACAAGGTTGGACAGAATTAGATAATCAAAAAACACATACAGTTATCCAAAATCTCAGGCTGGCTGACTTATTAGAAATTACTCGTTGTTACGAAATAATCCCTCCACAATTACCTGATTCTATTGAAAAATTAGATAAATTACTCCCGTTTGCTTGGCAGAAACAAGCTTTTGCTGTATTACATTTAGTCCCTATGTGGCATTATAAACGTTGGACATTAACAGGGTGGAGGCAAGTCGCAGACTATTTAACGCAAGCGGGACTACGTGTCGTACTTACCGGAGGGAGTGATAAACAAGAGATAGCCTACATTCATCAAGCCTTATCAAATATGCCAGAAACGGTGATTAATTTAGCAGGACAACTACGTTTTAGTGATGTCGCCCAGCTTATTAGCAAAAGTCAAGTGTATATTGGTCCTGATACCGCTGTTACCCATTTGGCAGCTACAACAGGCGTAGCGACTATCGCGCTCTACGGACCCACTAATCCATTAAAATGGGCACCTTGGCCAAAATATTATGCTTTAGATAAAAATCCCTTTGAATATAAAGGGACTCAGCGAGTAGGTAATATTGTGTTAGTACAGGGTGTAGGCAAATGTGTACCCTGTCATCAAGAAGGTTGTGAATGCCACAGACAAAGTTATAGCCGTTGTTTAGAAGAATTAGAAAGTACCATAATTATTGAAGAAGTGAAGAAGAGTCTTGCATTATAGATTTGAAATACTTTATTATGTTCAATTAGATATTTTAATCGTTGTAAAAATGATACAGTTTGATTTTATTGTCATCATAAACAAGGATTGTTATAAAAATATTTTATTAATTCTACTTTATTTGTCAGATTTTGTAAGGTTCATCAAGTGTAACGTATCCTCCTGATCAATCAAATCAGTTTTTTTTATGAATATGCTACATGCTTGATAAGTCTTACAACTCATTGATTTTAGTAAATGTGACAAAATAAAAGTTAGGACTACATAAATACATTTACCTCTCTGA
>JAUCGK010000075.1 GCA_030378085.1 Candidatus Parabeggiatoa sp. HSG14 | reverse complement strand
CCCCCTAACCCCCCGTACACGGGTGGAACCAAACATCATTCGACACTTTGCTTTAATTTTTCTATTTTGGGACTTCCCCCTGTGTACGGGGGGTTAGGGGGGTGTCCCCAAAATTCGTTATAATCAGCCTTTCTTAAAGTGGAGAATTTATCTTTTACTAAAAAAGTAGGGAACTTATACACTGAAACGAAGGGATAAGTGAGTTTCCTACTTTAAAGGTTAGGGGATTTTTTTCTTGTTTTCTTATCAGAACGAAAAATTCATGTATTGAATAAAACGATGGGTAATGCTCTAAAAAAGTTTAATTTGAGGTAATGCTTTGCTGATGTCTTGAAGTGGGCCAAGCGGATTTCTTTTATCTTCAAATTTGGAAACGTTAGGTGAACCACCCCATACTTTGTGAACTACCAAACCATCCTTCAAAACAATTAAGGCAGTAAAATGCCAACCCGTTGTGATTGTTTTCCTTCTAAAATTAAATAAGTCAAGAAAAACATTCCCATAACGTTTACTATCGATCATTTGTGGCCCAATTTCATAACCTTGGCACACATCTCTTGCCTGTAAACAACTTCGTACCCCTTCATCAAGATCTTCCATTCGGATTGACTGGTTAGGCATAAACCGCTCAATGAGTTCCAGATAAGTGATCAACTCCACATTGGGTACTTCAAATGGATCAAACCCCAATTTTTTTAGCTCTTCTTTAGTAGTACGCTGTGACTCTATCTTGTCAAAAGATTTTTTAGCCTCTTCAAAACTACGCCAAGGTGATTTAGTCGTTTGCTCAAGAGAAGGTAACAATCCTGCACAACCAGTACTCATTAATAGCATGAACATATACAAAACTAAAAACAAAATTTTGATAATACGATTAATAAAATTATTTTTCATATTTCTTCTGTGATTTTTGATTTAAACTACCTTTTTTTAATTATAGCTACAAAAATTAAATTTGTCCCCTTGTCTATCAAATTAAAAAAAATTTTGCTACAATGAGTTAAGTGAACACATCCCTGAATCCTTTCTTAAGACAATACTTGCAAGGAAATTACTAGAAAATTTACAGTAAGAGATTTTTTAATTGTTAATTTTGGGGTATTTTTTAAAAAGGATTTTATTTACAATACCTTCGCTAATGTTGAAATTTTTTTCATTATGAATAAATTCTCTGAAATCTAAATACATCAATATTTCTCAAATATTTCAATATATAGCGTTTTTCGATTGCGCCAGGTACAAGTCCTCTCTTTAATTAAGGAGGGGATTTAGGGGAGGTTAATCGGAAAACGCTATAATCAACAAAACAACTCAATTATTGTGCCATTTTTTAATGGGCAAAGGTATTGTAACACTAAAGCATTTTAGTTGGTAAAAAAATCCTTGTTTTGTTTAATCTACGCTTTTTCGAGCCATAAGAGTAATAAACCCATGTTATTAAATCCAAAATCTTCTATCTTTTATTTTCATCTATAATCGCAGAAGATGCTATTACAGTAGTGGTAGCGACTTCCCTGCAACTGCGATCAATCAAATATTGCATCAATAATGGTACAGGTCGCCCTGTAGCTCCCTTTTGTTTTCTTGGTTCCCCTACCCAAGCAGTAGCGGCAATATCCAAATGTGCCCAATGGTATTTTTTAGTAAAACGCGATAAGAAACACCTAGCTGTAATAGCACCCGCTTCACGTCCACCAATGTTAGCTATATCAGCAAAATGACTTTCAAGCTGTTCTTGATACTCTTCCCATAATGGCAATTCCCATGCTCGATCACTACTCATTTTCCCTGCATTAAGTAAATCATTGATTAAAGGGTTATGATTACTCACTAAGCCATGAGCATGTTTACCTAAAGGCACCTGTCAATGTGGCGATATCAATAACTACATCAGGTTTATAACGTTCCGCATAAGTAAGGGCATCACACAAAATCAATCGTCCTTCAGCATCTGTATTAAGAATTTCAATTGTTTGTCCTGATAAGCTAGTAATCACATCACCCGGTTTCATAGCACTACCACTGGGTAAATTTTCTACAGCGGGGATAATACCAACCACATTTAATGGCAATTGAAGTTCGGCAGTAGCTGATATCGTACCTAAAACAGCGGCTGCCCCCATCATGTCAAATTTCATCTCATCCATTTTATTTGGAGGTTTTAAGGAAATGCCACCTGAGTCGAATGTGACACCTTTACCAACAAGAACAATCGGTGCTGCATTTTTTTTACCGCCACTATATTCTAAAATAATTAAACGAGGGGGTTGTTCACTTCCCTTAGAAACCGCTAATAACGCATCAAAAGTTCTATTATTAAATTCTTTTTGTGGTTCGTTTAAATGAATCTCTGTGAGAATTTGACACGAAAGCTTTTCTTTGTGATCATCACATAATTTCTGAGCTCTTTTCGCTAATAAAGAAGGTGTACAATGGTTGCCTGGTAAGTTGCCTAAATCCTTAGCCAATTTAACCGCATCAGCAATTCTTTGGGCTTCAAGGCAAGCTTGCTCAGCAACGACTAGTTCACGGCGTGATGCAACACTAAAAATGATTTTCCGTAAAGGTCAGCGCGGATTTTCTTGTTTACTTTTTAGTTGATCAAAAACATATAAAGTAGACTGGGCTGTTTCAATAGCTTGTCGGATACGCCATGCTATGCCATGACCACATACATTTAATTCACTTAAATAACACATCGCTTCCATTGATCCGGTTTCATTGAGCGTGTGTATGGCCTTTGCAATAATTTTACGATATTGAATAGCATTTAATTCACGTTCACAGCCCACAAGCAAAACACGATCAGCTAAAGTACCTTCAACATTGTGTAATAGTAAAGTTTGACCAGGTTTACCTTCCAAATCGCCACGGCGCAAAATAGAAGAAAGATGCCCTTGACTGACTTCATCAATTTGTTGAGCCGCATCAGATAAACGACGAGGTTCAAAAATGCCCACAACGACGCAGGCACTCCGTTGTTTTGGTGGATAACCACTTTTTATATTAAATTCCCTGCTCATTCCTAACAATTAAATTTATAGCGTTTCCCGATTGGATAAAGTACAACCTCCCCTAAATCCCCTCCTTAATTAACTAACCTTTACCCACAAGTACCCAAAAATTATTTAATCGTATAAATAGTAAGGTTATAGAGAGTCGTAACACCCATGAAATCCAAGCACGAGGACAAATTTTTGCCAATTTCATTAGTGATATCTCCCTATAACAAAAACCTATTGATTTCAATAGGTTTACCTACTTGTAGGTAAAGGTTAGCCTTAATTAAGGAGGAGACTTGTACCTGACGCAATCGGGAAACGCTATAACTATCCACTCTCATAATAGATGCTAACGTTTATTTATAAGGAGTAATGCTGGAACGTCACAAGCTGCATTCCAACACTGGAGTATTGGAACGAGAGGTTGAGTAATTACCAAAAAGATTTATGTGTATGTTATTAACTGTTGGTGTCCGACTCAATTTAGGGATTAATCATACACGAAATCATCAAAAAAAAGCAATCCTCTTAATTAAAAAAATGGGCATTTTTTTAGTTTTTTATTAATATTCAATCATTTATATTTAATCTAAGCAACTCTATCAGATTTAAATCATAATAAGTTAATCAACTGGTAATTAGCAATTAGAATGAAATGGGGGAATGGAAAATCTTTCCTGTTAGATAATTTCGTAGGTTTTCGTTAGCTTGCGAACTCCAACACCATTTCACACCAACATTGAATGTTGGACTTACCGAAGTCAGTCCAATCTACGCGCTTGTTAGTAGATATATTGAATACAGGAATAATCGCAATAAACCAATTACCCAAAACACCAGAAACGCTTTAGTTGCGACTTTTAGGGCAAAGAAAAATCTGCCAACAAGCGATTGATGAATTAATCGCTTTACCAGAAAGTAACAATTTACGCGATCTGGTGTTAAAATTAATCTATAACTATCTGAAAAAGATAGAAGGCAACCCCTTAAAAAACCAAGAAGAGAAGGAGTTAATGATAGAACCCGCTTTAAATAAACTCTCAATTAAGGGCCATCAAAGAGGGCATACAACAAGGCATCAAGCAAGGTATGCAAAAAATGCATCGTATATCCCTGGAAAATCTACTAAAAATCCGTTTTGGTGGCATTGACGAGGCACTGGCATCAGCCATTGAACCATTACTACAACTACCGTTTGAGGAATCCTCACATGAAGAGTTGTTGGCTAAGTTTGTTGCTTAAAGAATTGTTATATCCAATGGGAGCAGATAGTCTTGCTCATGGTGGTTGAAACACATAGTGATCACATTATTAATAATTAAAAGTATTTTAAGAGTGTTTCTAAAATATCTATTTATCAATAAGTTAAACGAAATATTTTATCTAATTTTAGTGCAAACAAAAGACGTTGCACTCTCTATCCAGCTAACTATTTATTCCTCAATTTTACTTCTCCACACATACATCGTCTTCTGAGCTAAAGAATCAGTTAAATATAGTATCTTACGTATTCGACTAATGTTTTCTTTGTTGCTGAGTGATAGTTGACATTGTGAATTGTAAATGTCGGTGAGATTTTTATATGGAATTGGTGTAGTGCTGAACAAGTTTTGTTTATAATGCCAATCTGGCGATTGTGTTTTAATCAAAGAAGCGTAAAAGTATTTTGAATAACTTAAATTTAATTGTTGATTAACAGTTTCACGAAAAATATCCGCTTCTACAATGCGATTAGACGAGAGCATAATATCACTAATTATCTGCATAATAGTTGTTTTGTCTATATCTTGAAATGCGTTTTTAGGTGTTGTGTACATCATTTCATCGACTCGTACAACTCTACCTTCTTCTTGAAGATAACTAATATATAATCTGGCTAAACTAACTCTTTTGCTCTTAATTTGCTTAGCAATTTCTTGTGCTGTCATAGCACTTGATGTAGATTGCAATATTTTGACTATGACATCTTTTTGAGTAATTCGCGATTCATTATTGGATTCTAAGCTGACATTGTCTATATTTGAACTTCCAGTAAAATATAAACCATGTTCTTTTCCATAGATTTTGACAATATATCGCAAATCATAATAGTCAATGTTCGGTTTTTTTTGGTCAAAATAATCATGTAAATGAATATTGTTTATTCCTTGTTCGTCAAAGTAAAATAGAATATCTATTATGACTCCTTCAATATCAATCTGACTAAGATCAAGAAATTTCGTATGACGATAAACACCTTTTCCATAGAGATAAACTAATTGAGGCATTTTTTCGAGATGTTCTTCAAAATATTGTGAAAATGAAGAATAACTCTTAGCATTAATAATTCTAGCAATATCTTTCCAAGGTAATCCTGCAGGATGATACGTTAAAACATGAGCAGTGGCACTTTTTCTATCCATATTTTTAGGAACAATGCCTTCTTCGGACACCTGTATTTTTTTAAGTTCAATCAGTTTTCTGATGATAGTTTCAGATTGTGTTTTGTTATAGCTTGACATCAATTCTTTTAAAACAAGCTCGTAAGAAACAGGTGAGGGAGTATTGCTGAAAAAATCGGATAGTACGTTTGGATTAAATTTGGGAGCTATTTCTTGTTGAATGCTATATTTTTTGATCCCACAACATATTTCAAGAAGTCGATATAGCAAATCAGTTTTTTCAAAACATTGTACCAACTTAGGAAATAAAATGGTTAAATCAGAAGCCTTATTTTCTCGAATATTTGCCAATAAAACTTCTGGATGAATTCGTAAATTTAGTTGTAAACACACATTGGCTGTGCTTACTAATTGGCGTATCCTTTCCATAGATTTTTTATGGCGTTTTCCAACTTTTTCCAATGATTCGTAATTTTTATTGTATCCCCATCTTGAAAGTACAATATCCATAAGTTGCTCATCAAATGACCACAGATAGTTATCAATATCTTCGATAAGAATCTCATCTATCAACGCCATATCAAAGTATTTAACTTCTTTTGAGACGAATAGTCCTCGTTTACGAATATCTATAATTTCATTATAAGATTTTTGATCAAGTTCATTTTTTATTCTTTCTCGTAGATGAGAAGAATTATTATAAATATTTCCGCCAAAATCATTACGGTTAACACTTAAAAAAGTTTGAATACTAATTTCTTTTTGGCATTGTCTTTCTAATTTACGAACTATGTTAATCTCTTTTTTGTCTAAACAAGCATAGTTTAGATAAAGGTTTGATAAGCGCACTTGTATAATATTTTCGTAAGCTTCTCGTTTATCATTAATATTTGTTTCATTTACACTTAAAAAATCTTGTTCTTTTAAGATTTCTAAATAAAATTTCCCAATATATGGTATTTCTTCAAAAAATTTTAGAGATTGGAACCCTGCTTTATTAGGAACTATTTCGTTTAAATTAAAGCGGGAAGTTAATTCTTGTTGCAAATCTTCTAAAATTTCTACGTAAGCTACTCCAACTCCTTTGGTTGATTTAAAAATTTCTGGTTCAAGACTCATTATTCCATTAATTGTTTCTGGAATATTTAAGCTAGAGGAACCTATTCTTTTTAATAATTTTTGATATTTAGGAGCCAAATTTAAGCTAGATAAAGACTCGTCTTGCTTAACACTATGCGTATTTACCAATGGTAATTCTTCTTCAAAAATCTTTGAGGAATTTTCAGCCATTACATCGTCTCTCCTGTAATAATTTTAGAAAACGAAACTCAGAATGGAAAATTTTACGGATTTGACTACGTTCGGCTTCAGAAAGTTGACAAAGTTGGGTTGGAGTTTTCACAGTATGTAAATACTTTAAGATGATTTTCTCTTCTAATTTTTCATTATTCAAATTAGATTCGCTAGTGTTATCTATATCATCATTTACTATTGGCTCAAGTTTTGGTCGCTGTGCTTCTAAATTTACTACTGACTCAAGTTTTGGTTGCTGTGCTTCTAAATATTCTTCAAGTTGTTTCTCATTACCAATTATAATTCTAATCTCATCTTCCGTACAAACCAACAAGCGATTATACTGGTTTGAGAGACCTATTGCTTTTATGGTTGGAGGAATACTATTTTGACGATAAAAACTCTTTGCCCAATCTAAGAACTTATCACGAAAACTTATTACATCATATTGACCAGATAATGCAACTTCAATATAACCATAATAAGAATCAAACAGTGTAGAAATCTGATCATAGCTAATGCCATCAAGCTCTTTTTCAAGCTCTTGTAATTGAGGAATATCTTCATGTTTTTCCCAATAACTTCTCAGTATATCAATTGCTTGATAACGAGATTTTAACCGATACTTTAATTCTCCAAGCAACTTTAAAACTTGGGCGGCAGATTTGTTGTAATTAACCTCAAATGTAGAATCATGAAAAGACTCTTTTTTAGGTAATGGTTCAAAATTATTTTTGTCCAACTTTGTATCTTTTACTTGTTGGAAAAGTTGTTGAACCTCATTCAATCTTTCTAAAGAACCTATAAAATCTAGCACATGAACATAGTCTTTATTAGGTGTCTTACGCAAACCACGACCTAATTGTTGCAACCAAATAGTATAAGAAGCTGTATCACGTAGAAATATGAGAATATTTGTTTCAGGAATATCTATTCCTTCATTGAATAAATTACACACTAAAATATAGTGATAGTTATGTTCACGAAAGTCTCTAATGTTTTGTTGTCGTTGCTGATCACTCATTTTTGAGTGTACAAAAGTTGCACTCCCAACCGGAAAAAATTGAATGAGATGCTTTATATGAGAAATATTTTGGCAAAAAACTATTCCTTTCGGATTTTCAATTTTTTTCTCTTGAATAGTGGATTCTATTATACGAATGACTTCTACATCTTTTTTATGCAAAAACAATCGTTTATCTAAGTCATTAATTGACAATCCTTTTTTTAGTTGTTCAATACGTGATTGGTCTAAATCATCTAATAACACTAAATATTTAGGAAAGGCTAACTTATCATTACGTAATGCCCATACTAAATCATATCTACCAACATGACCCTCATTGCCTCCAAAAAAAGCTAACACATCCTTATTATCCATTCGATAAGGTGTTGCTGTTAAACCGACCAAAAGTTTTGGGGCAAAATGCTTTACAACAACTGCATAAGTAGGTGCTGCTGTATGATGTGCTTCATCAACGATAACAATATCAAAAACATCTTTTTTAAGTTTATCTAATTTTGTAAATAAAGTATCGAAACTACCAAATACAAAATCTGTATATTCTGGATCAGCACCACCAAAACAAGCTGAAAATGAATATGTTCCAATGCCAAATACATTTTTGAATGCTGTTACAGATTGTAATAAAATTTCTACCTGATGAGCTAAAAAAAGTATTCGTAATTCAGTATCAGATTCTCGTATGATATTTTTTACTAGAAGAGCAACTGTATAGGTTTTACCCAATCCAGTTGCCATTTCTATTAATAAACGACTTTTTCCAGCCTTAAAATGATTGAGACTATGCTGTATAACAGATTCTTGATGTTTTCTTGGTTTAATATTACATCCAATCTCAGAATGTTTTTTAATCCATAAATCCTGTAACCTATCTCTATCAATAAGCTCCACACCTAAACGTAAAGCTCTTATCTTAACTTCAGAAGTGAAATAGGAATTTGTTACCAATATCATGTTTGATACATTAGCTAACTTTGCTCCTGTGACTAACTGATTTAGTGCTTTCACATCGACATTTATTCCATAGTTGCGCTGTTTAACTTCAATAGCAAATTTTCTGTTGTATTTATACGCAAATATATCTACACCACCATCACCATGTTTATATTCCTTACCTTGTTCAGTAATTATTGCATTCGTCCAACCTGCTGCAACAAAAACATCTTTCACAAATATCTCAAAATCTGACCAAGAAAGTTGATCGATAGCATTAAATTTATTAATCATAATTTTATAAATTAATCTGTAACCCAATAAATATTGAAATACTTTTTGTGCATGTAACCTACATTTCGCAGTTAAAAATAAAAAAATATAATAAGTTTGAAAAAGTACTCAAGGTGATGCTTTAGCAAATCGCCACCAATGTTTTCCAACTAAATCATAAGTGGATATTGGGACTTTAAGTAGTTCCAATACTTTCTGGTGTAAATCGGTTAACCTTTTAATACTTTTTATTAAAATTTTTTGTTTGTCAGTAATGAGGCTACCATCTTAAGATGGGACACTCTTTATTGCCAAAGACTTAGGAATAAGGATTTAATTTCCAAACTTGAATATCCAAAGCTGCCAGATTTTTAAAACCTGGTAGGTTTAATTTCGGGTTTTATTGAATCCTCATTTCTTAGCATTGGGTAAATATTGCTATTTTTTGATTTTAGAACTGCGAAATATAGGTTACAGCATATTTTAATTCAATAAAAGTGAAGCAAAAATTTCTGATTATAACGAATTTTGGAGACATCTACCTTTTTACCCCCCTAACCCCCCGTACACAGGGGGAAGTCCCAAAATAGAAAAATTAAAGCAAAGTGTCGAATGATGTTTGGTTCCACCCGTGTACGGGGGGTTAGGGGGGTGTCCCCAAAATCTGTTACAATCAGAAAAATTTCTATTAATTAATACCTTTTTGTAAAAAAAATAGCTATTAAGTAGATAAAAATCTAGTAATAGATAACGATAAAAATTTAAATTAGTCAAGTGTCTTTTTATTTCGCAACAACTTTAATGTAATCCTTGTAGTTCATTGTCATTATTCCAATCTTCTGAATTTTCCAAAAGGCAGTACTTTTTTACGAGTTAAGTCAACTTTGAAGATATTAGGATTTTCAATTTCTTCGGTTGTACATTGCTTCAACTGTGCTTCCACAAAACCACCCGACAAAACTATTATAAAAGCATTCATATCCACCGTGGGAGAATCAATATTGATTTCACCATCAATGCCTAATTTTGAAGATGCGCTGATTAAACTGTCAGGCGATTTGATAAACTGCTCAGCAGCAATGCGAATATTGCCACCACGCCCTTCATCAGCTTGAGCAATAATTTTGCCTTTATCCATAACAACAAAAGTGGGATATTCAATTGTAATGTTACCACCATCACCACTGCCGCCTTTTACACTGGTAGTAATTTTACCATCTCGTAAATAAATATAATTTGTAGCATCTATTTCAATATTACCACCACCAGCATTAGTAGCTGCTGTACTTATTTTAGCTTCATTAGCTAGATTAATTATATCAGCTTGTACGATAATATTACCAGCTTGTCCGCCTATTTCATTAGCAACTACAGAACTACTTGAAATTCCACTATGAAAATATTCTTTAAAAAACTCATGAAAATTCTTTCCAGTAGCTATTAATTCATTTGTCTTAACATTAATAAAACCAGCATTTCCTAATCCAAGAGAAGTAGTACTTATTTTTCCGCCATTTGATAGAATTATCTTATCAGCTTCTACTTTGATACTACCAGCATCACCAGTATTATAACTTGGATCAATTGCAAATAAAGAATGGTCAAGTATGAATAAAGGTTGAGTACTGGCATAAATACCACTCATAAAGTTAGCCCTATCTTTCCCTGAGACAGTTAAAATATCTTTAACTTTTATAAATACGTTACCACCTTTTCCAGAACCAAAAGTACCACTTGAAATTTGTGCACCTTCAGTAATTACAAGTTTGTTGGCTTCTATTTCAATATTCCCACCATGACCACTATCCAGTGTAGAAGCAAAGATACCACTAGATACTTTTGTTTCAAACATAAACTTTCCTGAAAAGGTAAATGTACCATTAACTTTAATGAAAATATCACCACCATCACCAGTTTTAGCACTACCTGTAGTTATTGTTGCTCCATTACTTAAATCTAATTGTTTAGCGTACAAATTAATTCTTCCCCCACGTCCTGCCCCCAATGTGTTAGAAGATATGTCTGAATAATTTTCTACACCCTCTAAAATTATATTATCTGCCCGGATATCTATTGTTCCTCCCTCTTGTTCACCGAATGTGGTAGCAGTAATATCACCATTCATCAATTTGAACTGACCAGATCGAATAAAAATATCTCCACCACCTATGGCAGAAGTTGTTATTTTACCTTGGTCAATTATCAAATCTCCGGTTTTAGCATTGACATCTAACTTTGATTCTGTGGGAATAACTTCACCTTTAGACGCGATACTGGCCAGATTGATCCGCCCATTTGGAGCAATAAGTTGAGTAGTAAATTCTCTATTAATTGTTGTTATCGTACCGGAGATAGATAACAGCTCACCATTCAGATTTAAATCACCACCAATCAATGATAAAGTTTTTCTCTCATCAACCGACAGAATACTATCTTGCAAGGCAATAGTTGTTGGAGTATCTGATAAAAAACCAAAACTTTCAATCGGGGCAACAGTCAAAATACTATCACTTGGATTACGCGCATCAAACCGTCCATTTTCTCCCAAACGTAAATAGTCAGCAGTAGAAGCATGAAAAGAGCCTTGTACATCTAATTGAGCATTAGGACCAAACATGATTCCATAGGGATTGAGGAAATACATGTCAGCATTAGGAATTGTCGAACGGATTAACCCGTCAATGTTAGATGGATTACCACCAGTAACGCGACTGATAATATTACTAACGCTATTGGGACCAGAAAACGTGGCACTTTCAGAGCTATTCAAGTTAAAATCTTGAAAACTATGGAAAAGATTGCCATCCAGTTGACTACCCAAATCAGCTCCAATGAGATAATCGGGACCGGGTAAATTGGCATGGGAGCCAAGGGAACCATCGGTAGTGATTTCAGCATTTGTAGATAAGCTGATGATTAATAGAGGAATTGTAAGTAAAGGTGGTGATTTCATTGATTTCTCCTAAAATGAACAACAGGGATTATATTTTATAAGGGATTAAAAGCAACTACAAGGATTATATTTTAGAAGGGATTACACCGAAGCACTCCCATAATCCAATTTCTACAACTACAAGGATTACATTTTAGAAAGGATTAAAAACCTTTAACTACAGGGATTGTATATAAAAAAGGATTAAAACCGGGTTTTTCCACAAATTAAATAATTACCCTTGATCCAATCCTTTATTATATACAATCCCTGTAGTTTAAGGTTTTATCTCGATCCAATCCTTTATTATAAGTAATCCTTGTAGTTCTACGGTTTAATAAAAAAATTAAGACTGGAAAAATGCCTCAGTGTAATCCCTTCTAAAATATAATCCTAGTAATTATTGTGTTATTTGAATTTTAAGAATTTTCCAAAAGGCAATTCTTTTCTTCTATCATGAGTCAAGTTAACTTTGAAAGTACTGGGATTCTCAATTTCTTCGATTGTACATTTTCTTAATTGTGCTTCCACAAACCCAGCTGGCAATACCACTAAAAACGCATTCATGTCTATAGTGGGGGAATCAATTTTCACTTCACCATCTATGCCTAATCTTGAAGAGGCACTAATCAAACTATCAGGAGAAGTAATGAATTTCTCAGATTTAAGATGAATATTTCCACCGTGTCCTTCATCTGCTTGTGCAACTGTATAAGCTTGGTTCAATACAGTAAATCGAGGATTGACAATGTTGATATTTCCACCATCACCAATACCACTTTGTACGCTAGTTGTAATACTACCTTGATCCGACAAATAAACTATATCTTTGGCGTTAATCGTAATATTACCACCACCAGCATTTATAGCTGAACTATTAATTGTTCCACTGTCACTAATCGTTATTTTATTTGCAGTAACATCTATATTTCCAGCTAAACCAGCATACGATTCTAAACTGGCCGAACTGTTATTAATCTCACTGTGATGCTCACCTTGCCAACCAGAAACATTTATAGTATCTGCAACTATTTCAGCATTACCAGCACTACCACCACCAACAGTCATACTGTTAATAGCCCCACCATCCTTCAAAATTATATGTTTAGCTTGAATATAAATATTACTGGCTTGTCCACCATTTGCAGCCGAATTTGATGAACCAGAAGTGATACTGCTTGAGTGAGTAATATTTATGGAGTCTGCTATTATTTGATATGGCAATTTCGTTATGCCAGAAATGGTTAAAGTATCAGAAATGTTTACGACTAATTCATTAGAATTACCAGATGAAAAACTATTGGTAGTAATTGCTCCACCATCTTCAAGTGTTAGCATTCGAGCATTAATTTCCAGTTTACCAGCTTGACCAGTTCCCAGAGTAACACTATCAATTGCTGTTGGTAATCCAGTCAGTTCTCCTTGATCTTTTAGGCTGATAGTATCCGCTTGCACAAAAATAGAACCACCTTGACCAACCCCAAAAGTAGTCGCACTAATCACACCACCTTTGTCCAACATGATACGTTGAGCAATGATATCTATATTGCCACTATCACCATCTGTAAAGCCAAGAGAATTGACTCCACCAATAGGTAATGTTTCAAAACCTAACGAAACAGTATCAGTCATTTGAAAAGTATCTGCAACTTGTAAAGTGATATTACCGGATTTGGCATTACTAACACTGCGACTCCGAATCTCAGCAGCATTATGTAAATCAATATTACCGGCTTGAATGGTAATATCTCCACTGGTACCTATATTACCATCTCCAGCAGTCAAAGTACTAATATGGCTACTGCCGCGTAAACTGAAACCAAATTCAATTCCAATCGGTCTATCAAACCTCGTTGCTATTAAATTTTCATTGATTTGTAAATTGATAGCACTACCACGCCCAGCACCATAAGTATTAGCAATAATATCTGAATCTTGCATAAACAAATTATCTACTTGAATATCTATCGCATAACCATCAAATTCACCGAAAGTATGACTGCTAATTTGGCTATCATTCATCTCTAGTTTGTTACCAATAATACTAATTTGCCCACCAAAAACCCCACTGGTATCAACACCAAAATTTTGCAAACTAATCGTATCTTGAGCATCCAAGATAATTTCACCACTTGCTGCAACTAATTGATTGGCAAATGTTGGATAACTGGCTTCATCATAAATTGGTGTCTGGCTGTTAGTTAAACTAATATCGCCAGCAGATAAAGATAATGTTTTTGTTGGTAATACTTGTAAACTGCTATCAATTATTTTGATTGATGCTGGTGAATCAATCAAAAAACCAAACGCCTCAATCGGTGCAACTATCAAAATACTGTCACTAGGCTGGCGAGCATCAAACCGCCCATTTTCTCCCAAACGTAAGTAATCAGCAGTGGAAGCATGAAAGGAGCCTTGGACATCCAATCTAGCATTTAGCCCAAATATAATCCCATACGGATTCAGAAAATACATATCAGCATTGGGAATTGTCGAACGGATTAGCCCGTCAATATTGGATGGATTTCCTCCCGTTACACGACTGAGGATATTCTGCACATTGTTTGGCCCAGAAAACGTGGCACTTTCCAAGCTATTCAAATTAAAATCTTGAAAACTATGGAAAAGATTGCCGCCCAATTGTTGGCCTAAATCGGCTCCGATTAGGTAGTCATGACCCGGTAAATTGGCACGGGTGCCAAGGGATCCATCGGTAGTGATTTCAGCGTTTGTGGATAAGCTGATGATTAATAAAACAATTGTGAGTAAAAGGGATGGTTTCATTGATTTCTCCTAAAATGAACGACAAGGAGGTATCTTCTCAAAAAATAGGGGTAAACTTGGCCCAAACCAGTTTTGGAAACCTGTCAGGTTTTTTCCGACAAATTTAGAGAAGATACACAAGGATTGTATTTTAGAAAGGATTAACAATAACTACTAAGGATTATATTTTAGAAAGGATTTATTTAAACAGATTTTTTGAGGAGGATTAGCAATCTATTTTACTTAAAAATAATTTTAAATCTAATTAGTTATTTTAAGCAAATTTCGTGCCTTTTTAAAACAATAACTACAAGGATTATATTTTAAAAAGGATTAAAAACCTGGAACTACAAGGATTGTATTTTAGAAAGGATTAATCCTCAGTATTACCTCGGTCCCATCCCTTTTTATATACAATCCTTGTAGTTCTTGGTTTTAATCCTTTCTAAAATGTAATCCTTGTATTGTCATTATTTCAAATTTTTGGATCATTCAAAAGGCAATATTTTTTTAGAAGTCAAGTCAACTTTGAAGGTACTGGGATTCTCAATTTCTCCGTTATCACATTGCTTGAGTTGTACTTCCGTAAATCCGCCCGGCAAAATCACCAAAAAGTCATCCATATTGACATCGGGTGATTCAACATGAACAGAACCATCAATCCCTAATTTGGACGACGCATCTATTGTGCTAGTTGATTTTGGAGGAAAAGTATAAATGCCTGTGGTGGTGATGTTGATATTGCCCCCATGACCTTCATTGGCTCTGGCAATGATTTTCCCGTTTTCTAAGATAACAAATTCAGGATTGAGGCTTAAATCTCCACCGTTGCCAGCACCTTCTTGCACACTGGTTGAAACCTGACTGTCAGTAAGGAAAACCAGTTTGTCCACGTTGAGGGTAATGCTACCACCACCGCCGCTAATGGAACCGGTGCTAATTTCGGAACCGTTTATGAGTTGAATTTTATCAGCATTAACAACTATTTGCCCTGCATTACCGCCACGAATCTGTTGTATCCATTTGCCATCGGCATACAAAAATGCATCGTGTCTGCCATTACCCACATCTGCAACTTTAACTAAATCGCCGTGTTGAGCATTTAGTACGTTTCTTTCTGCCAAGTTGCTGACGCGATGAGTTTGACCCAAGTCTATCCATTTATTACCCGTGTAAATACTATCACCGTTGGGGAAATGACTGATATGGCCGGGCTGAGCTAGAACTAGATTTTCCCGTGCTGGTACATCTGCAATTTCCAACACTTGTCCAAAACGCACCCAATCATTGCCATCAAATACAAACCGAGCGGGATTACCGTTTTCAGCTTGTCCAATATCGACTTGTGTACCTATCAGTAAATCAGTATTGGCGGCTAAATCATGTAAAGCAGTAGTATCGGCAACTTGATAATATTTGACCCGATATGCTTTACCCCAAGCCAATTCCGTGCTGGAATCTACAGATGTTACAATCGAATAGACAAAATCTGCGGCTTTGCCATGCCCTATGTCCTTAACATGAATTTTGGTGCCATCTTTATAAGGTGGTTGAGTACCGCCAATAAAAGTAGTTACATCTACTGAAAAATCAGCATGTTCCAAAATAACTTGGCTATTTTCATCAATCTTAGTCCAAGTTTCGTTGACTGCATCAGAATAAACATAAAGAAAACGGGCAGACTGGCCATTACCAGCGTTTTCTACAATCACCATGTCACCATATAGATAACTAAGCTGAACTTGTTCAGTAACCTGTTTCAATTCCGTCATATCAGCAACCTGAGTGATAGGCATTAAATTGACTAAAGTATTACCAAGATTGATTTGATAGATAGCTTTACCTTCCCCAATATCTAGCGTCTTTACTACTGTACCAGTGCTAACTAAACGATTATCGCGTGTTGAAATGGAATCAAAAGTAAATTGGTTGACTAAATCACTGTTAGAACGAATTAAAGCATCATCACTGAGTACCAATTTACTAACATTTAAAGTAATTTGCCCCGCTTTGCCCCCACCTTGATTAGAAGTAGAAATTTGACTTTGCCTACTCATTGTCAATTGGGGGGTGGATAATTCAATCTGACCGCTATTGCCACTATTCATAGCACTACTAGTGGAATGGGAATAAATACCGCTGGTGGATTGGTTGTGAGTTGGAGGATTAAACATAACTAAATAAGCAAGTTGTGACCAAGCAGGGTCGTTTAGGGTAATTTGCGAAGCATCACCACTGATTAAAATGTGTTTATTAGCCTGAATCTGAATATTACCACCATAGTTTTCATTGTCAGTACCGGTTTCTATTAAAGCACCATCCAAAACAGATACTGAACCAGCTTGAATTTGGATATTGCCAGCATCGCCAGAATTACCCATATTACGGGCAGAAATCACACTACCAAAACCTTGATAGTTTTCTCCGTAAGGGTTCACTCCGGTTAAAATCAGTGCGTTCTCAATTTCAAGGAAAATATTACCAGCTTGACCACTGGTTGCAGTAGGAAAATAGGCTTTACTACCCGCATCAATTCTTCCTCCAGTTTCTGTTATAATTTCTTTGGCACGAATATGAATATTAGCTGCGTCACCAGTTTGAGTATTGTCAACAATAGCCGAGCTAGTAGAAAGTATCCCGGTTGCAACCCCAAATTCTCCACCTGCTCCCTGGATAATCAATTGATTACTCACCTGAATATTAATATCACCGGCTTTTCCTTTGCCAGAAGTGGTTGTACTAATAATTGCTCCATTTTCTAATTGAATATCATCTGCTTGAATCGTGATTTTGCCACCATTACCTTGCTCAAATCCATTGGTTGACAAATAAGGACTAATTTCATCAGTTGAACCCACATATAATTGACCAGATGTGATCACCAATTGTCCAGCATCAGCACGGCCATAACTTGCCGCAGCAATATTACTATCTACATTTAAAGTGTTGGCTTGTAGGTAGATATCACCGCTCTTACCGGCGAATGTATCATTTCCGAAAGTTCCAGCTAAAATAACACTGTTATCTACTATATTCAGACTATTTTCTGCACTCAAACGTATATCTCCGCCTTGTCCAGTTCCAAAAGTATTACTGGAGAATATACCGTTAGCAATATATACATTTTTAACTTCAATGTCTTTAGCTTGTAAACTAATATGACCTGCATCACCCATTTGTTGATTCAGATTAGACATATTACCTGACTCAGTATTCAAAGGACTGTTGTTATTGAGATAAATGGATTCATTCGCAGAAAGTTGAATATCTGTACCGTCCCCGGTGTTTTCTGTGCCGCCGCGTATTTTTGATAAGTTATTTAATTCAATGTTATCCGCTCGAATATCAATCACACCGCCATCTTGTATGCCTAATGTGCGGGAATAAATTGTGCTGTTATCCATACTAAATTGGCCAGATCGAATAAAGACATTGCCACCACTTTTTCCAGTTGTGCTAATAAATGCTTCTTGTTCTAACTGAATCATTCCATTTAAAGTTGCTGTGCTATTTAAGCCGTTTTTTGTCAATACAATTTCGCCTGCCTGTTGAATTGAAGCTAAATTAAGCGTACCACCTGATGCATAGAGTTGACTAAAATGCTGGTTACGATATTCTGCTGCTTGAATTTCTTCTGGGCTACCTTCGGTTAAAATTTCTAATGGCAACTCATCCACGCCTTGACTGAGATGAATTTCACCACCAATCAAAGACAAGCTTTTACCCTCTGGCACTTGCAACAAAGCGCGTGGTGTTTCTGATTCATTTAATATTCCCCGTCCATTAATTTGAATAGTTCCGTGTGGATTATTCAAAAAACCAAAACTTTCAATTGGAGCAATCGTCAAAATACTGTCATTGGGATTACGGGCATCAAATCGCCCCCCTTCTCCCAAGTGCAAATAATCCGCAGTACTCGCATGAAAAGAGCCTTGCACGTCCAACCGCGCATTAGGCCCAAACATTATTCCATTGGGATTTAGGAAATAGAAAGCAGCATTTGGAATTGTTGAATGGATTAACCCGTCAATGTTTGAGGGATTTCCTCCCGTTACGCGACTGAGGATATTCTGAACACTGTTTGGCCCAGAAAACGTGGCACTTTCCGCACTATTCAAATTAAAGTCTTGAAAGCTGTGGAATAAGTTGCCACCGTGTTGTTGTCCTAAATCAGCTCCGATTAGATAATTGGGGCCGGGTAAATTGGCACGGGAGCCAAGGGAGCCATCGGTGGTAATTTCAGCGTTGATGGATAAGCTGATGATTAATAATAAGATTGCTAAAAAAGCGTGTGATTTCATAATGTTTATACACCTGTATGTTTATTTACTTCAAAAATAAAAATGACAGTTGCTTTAATTCAATATTTTTAATATTATTAAATCCAGCAATTTCCTAATCACTAGAATTAATTGTGGTAATTATATTATGGATAACCCAATTTATCAATATCTAAACCAAATTCAAACCCATCTCAATACTGGTATCGCCAAAGAACATACTCACCGTCCCGCATTGGTGACTTTATTAGAAACCTTATATCC
>JAUCGK010000074.1 GCA_030378085.1 Candidatus Parabeggiatoa sp. HSG14 | reverse complement strand
ATGATGTTTGGTTCCACCCGTGTACGGGGGGTTAGGGGGGTATCCCCAAAATCTGTTACAATCAGCAAAATTTCATTTTGCACTACTCTGGTATTCACTTTTGAAGTACAGTGCGTAACATCAGATATTAAGATTAAAATTTAGAGTTATACCGAAAAAATTTAATTTTTTGGTGATGGTATTGATGCAGTAAAGCAAAAGATTCCATACCACAACCCTCTTTAGCTTTTTTGCAAAATCAAGTGAGTTCCCTTTTTTAGATAGGTGTCAATGGTTAGCAGAATTTTTAATTAACTTACAATTTCTGCTTTTTTACACAAAAGAAATCAAATCCTTTGATGATAACTCTTGGCATGTATTCTGCAAAATCTCTTCCAAAATTTCATCCTTCCATCCACAAGTCAAGCCATGCCCGTTATACTAACACCTATATAGATAACAATACTCATGATATTTATACCAGAAAAAATTTGGGGGAGTGATTATTTTACGAGTTTGATTGTCAGCATTATTTTATTGTTAATGACACAATTAAACCTGTTACAACCATTAGAACAAGTTGCTTATGATTGGGGTATTCGTCAGATGAGTCGTCATCCAGGTGATAAGGTTGCTGTTATTGCTATTGATGATCGTAGTTTGGCACAACTCGGTGATTGGCCCTGGCAACGGACAACTTTAGCACAAATGATTGATTTATTAGCTCCACATAGTCAAGTGATAGGTACAACTTTAGGATTTTCCAAAACGCAAAATAATCCAGAGCAAGTTTATATTGACGAATTAATGACATTTTATGCCAAATCTCAACCATTAAATGTCATGCATAAACAATTAGAACAATTAAATATTTTAATAGATAAGGTTAATAGCATCAAGGTACGCTATTCTAAAGATCGAAAAAGTATTGAGCAACTTAATGAATTTTATAAAAATTCTTTATTTACTGAGTTACCTTATATTTTGACAACATTTAAAGAAAGATTACAAACTGCTCACATTGAGCTTGACAACGATCAAAAACTAGCTAACAGTTTTAAAAAAGCGGCCCATGTTGTGCTTGGGATGCCTTATGAATTGAATAAATTTAATGAGACTTTTCTACCAGTTTTACCAAATTATGTGAAAAAATATAACCTTACCAATGTTAGGATGCCTTTTGACAATTCTCAGAATACCACACAACCTTCCTTAGGGAAAAATGTAATACCTCCCTTAGCAATTTTAGGTCATAGTGTCTCTGGAATAGGTTATTTTAACGCTGAGTTTACTCATTTTAATTCGCGTCGAATACCTTTAGTTATCAAATATAAAAATTCTTATTTCCCCTCGCTTTCTTTATTATTAGCTGCTAAAAGTCAAAATTTTAAGAATAACCAAATTGAAGTCAGATTAGGCAAAGGCATACACATGGGACAATTGCAAATTGCGACAGATGCGACATTATCTATACGACCTTTTTTTTACCGAGATACAGAGCAATCATCCTTGCCAGTTGATTCATTTATTGATGTTTTTTCAGGGCGAATACCCGTAGAAAAGTATCAAGATAAAATTGTGTTGTTAGGTTTGACAGCGCGTCCTTATAGTGTATTGTCATCAACACCGTTGGGCGATATGCCATCAGTATTAATTTTAGCCCATACCTTAACAAGTTTACTTAATCAAGATTTTTTTAAAGTGCCGAATTGGGTAATATGGCTACAAATAGGTATATTTATTTTTATCATTACATATCTTAGTTTTTTGTTACCACGCTTAAAAATGCATGTTGCTCTTCTCGTGAGTGGTGGATTAATGATAATGTTGTGCTTATTGTATTTTGTCTTACTTAACCAAAATGTATTAGTACAATTGCTACCTTCCTTTTTATTAGTGCCGTGTGGACATTTAAGTCTTCAAATTAAACGGGGTATTGTAGCTTATCAAGACGCTTTTCGGTTACATCCTGACGCGGTAGAAAGCAATCGTTTACTCGGATTAGCATTTCAAGGACAAGGACATTTGGATTTAGCATTTGAAAAATTTCGTCAATGTCCTCCTAATAAAGCTATTATGGGTTTATTTTATAATTTAGCCCTTGATTATGAACGAAAACGCCAATGCAGACGTGCAGGTGTCGTCTATCGCTATATGATAAATCATGAACCCGAGTTTCGAGATATAGAACAACGTTTGGAACGATTGCGCCGCCTGAGACAACCTAAATTACAGGGAAGCTATTTAAATGACTTACTCAAAGATGAAAATAGCGACAAACCCATTTTAGGGCGTTATCAGATAGAAAAAACATTAGGTAAAGGTGCTATGGGTGTCGTGTATTTGGGTAAAGATTTCAAATTAAATCGTTTTGTTGCGATTAAAACACTTCTTTTGTCCCAAGAATTTGAAGTGGAAGAATTGCAAGATGCAACTATACGGTTTTTTCGGGAAGCAGAAGCTGTGGGGCGTTTAAAACATCCACATATTGTTTCAATTTACGATGCGGGAGAAGAACAAGATTTAGCTTATATTTCTATGGAATTTTTTAAAGGAGGCCATTTAGTTCCCTACACCCAATCCGATAATTTGTTACCCATTCATATAGTCATTGAAATAGTTATTCGTGCGGCAGAAGCTTTAGATTATGCTCATAGTCAGGGGGTTGTACATCGTGACGTTAAACCCGCTAACATCATGTATAATCCAGCAACGAATCAAATTAAAATTACGGATTTTGGGATTGCTCGCATCATGAACTCTAATAAAACGAGAACGGGCATTATTTTAGGAACACCCTCTTATATGTCACCAGAACAACTGGCTGGTAAAGCTCTGGATGGACGCACTGATTTATTTTCTTTGGGTGTAATGTTATATCAACTTTTAACAGGCACACTGCCATTTCAAGCGGATTCACTGACAACGTTGATGTTCAAAATTGCTAATGAATCGCATCCAGATATTCTTATGGTGCGAGCGGATATACCGCTTTGTCTTAAGCGTGTTGTGGATGTTATCTTACAAAAAAATGCCAAAAAACGTTTTCAAAGCGGTGCTGAATTTGCAAATGCGCTACGTGATTGCGGTAATTTCGGAGAAGTTTAGAATGTGCGTCATAAAAATGATTTGCGGCACTGATACAGGACAAATGCGTGAACACAACGAAGATTGCATTAGTGGTGATGAGTCTTTGGGTGTTGCGATACTTGCTGATGGGATGGGAGGATATCAAGCGGGTGAAGTGGCAAGTGCAATGGCAGTCAATACCATTATGAACTACTTGAAAAAGACGCTTAAAACATTGCCCCATGTTAAGCATCATTTCAATTATAATTACCATTCGGCCACTGTTTTGCTTGAACAGGCTGTGTTGAAAGCGAATCAAGTCATTTATAAAACTGCTGAACAAGAAATCAACTATCGAGGTATGGGAACTACCATTGTAGCTGCCTTGTTTCATAATAATTGTGTGAGCATTGCTCATGTGGGGGATTCACGCTTATATCGGTTACGTGGTAATGAATTTCGCCAAATAACAAAAGATCACTCGGTACGACAGGAACTTATTGACTGTGGTTTTTATACGCCAGAGCAAGCACGTCATTCTCCCAATAAAAATCTGGTAACAAGAGCATTAGGCGTGGCTGAACAAGTCAATGTTGAGATTCAAGAACATAACCTTTTAGCACAAGATATTTACTTGTTATGTTCCGATGGTTTAAATGACATGATTGATGACAGTGATATACACAAAATTCTCAGCAATGCTGATACGCCTGAGCAAGCAGCACAATCACTTATTGCAGCTGCAAATGCAAAAGGAGGCGAAGACAATATTTCCTTGATATTAGTTTATCCACTACAAATTTTATTGAAACCACAAAAAAGTTGGCTACAACGATTATTTAGCTGGTGAAAATAAAGTGAAAAGTGAAAAATAATGAATAGTAAAAAAAATGAATAGTAAAAAATTAGATAATGGTAAAAAGTGAAGTTGAACAATTTAAAGAGACTTCAATATCTTAATTTTTAACTCTGTTTAAACTTTTTAAACAAATTTTTATGGAACTCTGTAAAATTTCTGAATAAAATTAACTATATGAGATAATACCTTCGCCAATTAGAGAATTTTTTGTATCTTCTCAAAAAGTGTGAGTAAACTTGCCCAAACCTGACAGGTTTTGGAAACCTGTCAGGTTTTTTCCACCGAACTTAGATGAAGATACAATTGTTTCATTCCTTGCGCGAAGCTGATTTTCCAAAACTCTATAACTTAGGTTTCGGGAAATTGTACATAAATGAACGAAACAACAAATTTTTGCATTGGTGGAGATATTGATAAAAAGAACAAGATTTAGGCAAGAAATATTCTATACTCTGAACGTTCTTAAGACCTGACAGGTTTTCAAAACCTCTCAGGTCTAGTGGGCGTTTTTATTATATTCTTATAATCCGAAAACTTGAACGTCTGAAGTATATATTACCACTTTACCTGTTTTTTCCATTTCTTATTTTTTCATCTCTTTCTGTTCTTCATTGATAATATCTACTCCAGCAGGTGGCGTGAATATAAACAAGCCTTTTTCTTCAACAATTTTATTTCGCTTAACTTGGCGAAAAGTAATAAGAGTTGTTTGTCCTAAATTATCTACCAATTCAAAACCCAGTAAATCTTTACTACTCAAGTTGATACGCATACTATCAAACTGCGCTTCTGTATCTTTAGGGGTTAATTCAAGGCGCGTTACCCCCTTCATTTTAGAAGGCAATTGCTCAACAAAAAAATCTTCTTCTATCTGACGGCTACTGCTTAATAAAAAAGCAGGGGTTTTACCCAAAGCTTGATCGAGGCTTTTCACAGTGACTTGTTCTAAATCAGTGTCATATATCCACACTCTTTCGCCATCAGCAACGATTAATTGTGTATAAGGGTATTGATAATCCCACCGAAATTTGTTAGGGCGTTGGACATACATTTCACCTTGCGATTTTTCCAATAAATCCCCTTTTTCATTATAGAGACTTTGCTCAAATCGCGCTTCTAACGTATTCAAATTACTCAAAAAATCATCCAAAACTTCATTGGCAAACAGCCAATTAGGTAAACACCCTAAAACGAGAAATAACCAGAATAATTTTTTCATAAATTTATTTTCAAATTTGGAAATGAGGGAATGGATAAGGAATATGCACGAAATAAAATCGGATCGAGGCAAAAGTTTCGGAGAAACTTTTGCCTCGATCACTAAACCTGACAGGTTTTGAAAACCTGTCAGGTTTGACTCAATAATTGGGTAAATTATTTCATGCACGTTCCTAATCTGTAAAAAAACTGTGATACGTAGAGACGCACGGCCGTGCGTCTCTACTAATTCATTATTTTCTAAGCTCTGAGCAAACGTTCAAGTTTTTGGATTATTGAGAATATACTAAAAACGTTCACCAGACCTGTCAGGTTTTCAAAACCTGGCAGGTCTTAAAATCCGAAAACTTGAACATTCAGAGTATATCACTATTCTAAAATTCCAAATTACTTCCATTTGATATTACAACCAATACTCGGTTTTTGATCAGGATTAATTGGTTGCCCCGCCAATAGCGCATCTAAAGCGGCGCGAATATCTTTGCCAGTAACGGGAGAATTATTGCCGGGGCGTGCCTCATCCAATTGCCCACGATAGACACACTTTAATGCTTTGTCAAATATATAAAAATCTGGAGTACAAGCCGCTTGATAAGCTTTGGCAATCTCTTGAGTTTCATCAAACAAATAAGGGAACGAATAACCCAATTTTTGAGCGACTTCTTTCATCTTATCGGGAGAATCATCAGGATAGTTAGCCGCATCATTCGCATTAATTGCGATGAAAGAAATACCTTTGGATTGATAATCATTAGCCAACCGAACCAGTTCTCCCTGCACATGTTTAACAAAGGGGCAATGATTGCAAATAAACATAATCACCGTAGCAATATCAGATTTTAACCCTTGAAGTGTCACTGTTTTTCCTGTAACAGCATTGAGTAAACTAAAATCATGAGCAGTTGTACCTAAGGGCATCATGTTAGATGGAGTTTGAGCCATAATTATCCTCGTTTATTGATATTAAATTTACAAACTGATGTTACGCACAGTGTTTCTACGATACTTGATGTTCAAATTTTTAAAAAATAATGACTTGCTATAAATCATTCTATGATTATGTTGTAGAGACGCGATGCTCACGTCTCTAAATGCTCGAAAAATGACTTGCTATAAATCATTAACTAATTTTTTTAGTCTGCTTTAGCAAACTTTAGCGTTTAAGTATTGAAGCACAAATTTTGAGGTATTTTGCAGGGTGGCTATCGTTATAACGTATCCACAGAATCTCAATACAAATGGTGATTTATCCACCCTACAGAAAGTTCATAATACCTGAAAATTTATAATTTACTACTTATCGCCAATTTCCTCTTCTTCGTTTTGGACTGTTGTTTTAACATGATTTTTATAGTTATCAAAAACAACTTTGGCGCAATCATTAAAACTGTCCACTGTGAGTTTTGATATTTCTGGAATTCTCCCATACTTGGTGTCTATCCGTGTTTTGTTTAAGGTAGCCAATGTCAAATCCGTAGCCATTCGCATTAATGTGACTGCTGTTTCTTCTTTCATAATATATCCTAAGTGTGTATGTGGAATAAAAATTTCTGATTATAACGAATTTTGGGGACACCTACCTTTTACCTCCCTAACCGCCCGTACACAGGGGGAAGTCCCAAAATAGAAAAATTAAAGCAAAGTGTCGAATGATGTTTGGTTCCACCCGTGTACGGGGGGATAGGGGGGTGTCCCCAAAATCTGTTACAATCAGAAAAATTTTAATAATAAACCATTGTGATGCCTAATTCCAAAAACGACAAGCTTTTTCAATGGCAGCTATAACGGATAATACCAGTTTTTTCTGATAGGTAGGATTGCTTAGCAAATTCTCTTCCTTTCGATTTACAATAAGTCCAGCTTCTAGTAGCACAGCCGGCATTGTTGCTGTTTTTAAAACGACTAAATTATCAAAGCGATAAATACCTTTGTCTTTATTGACTAACTCTCGATTTTCTCCCTTAATTTTTTCTGCATGATGTAAAGTGGGTACAAAGAGATTGTGCCGCATTTCTGCGCCTAATAAATTAGCAAAACTCAAACTACGTTGTACTTGACGATTTTTTTCTGAGTAAAAAATAGAATAGCCTTGAAAAACATCACTATAAAAACGTTTTTTACCCTTATAACGCCATGATGATAAATAACGTGGTTGTACAGAATCGTGGTGAATGGCAATAAACAAGTCCGCATTTTTTCTTTTGGCGATGGCTGTTCTTTTTTTAAGGGTGATATTTGCGCCCTTTTCATTGATGAGAAACGCTTGTGTAAAACCAGCCTGAAAAAGGGATTTCCATAACATTTTAGCCAAATTTTTATTGAAGTAAAATTCTCCAATACCTTTCGCACTGGTTGTACCAAAACGTCTTATAGAATGACCAATATCAATAGCGACCACAAAACTTTCTTTTGTGCAAAGTGGTACGGTGGATTGGGTTGTTTCATCTTCTTTGCTGTTGATTTCTACCTTTTTTTCTTTGCTATTGGTTTCTACAGAATCATCAATTGGTTTGTTTAATAATACTTGTTCTAGAGTTTGGATAGATCGAAATGATTTGTTTTTGATAATCCAATGATTACCTTCTTTGAATAGAATGACTAAACCGCTGAAATACTTTGGCTTTTTGTTTTTTTCATAGTTTAAATCCAAAAGAAGTGTTGCTTCTTGAGCTGTTTCTTCAATCAATTCAAGTTTTTTGATGACTATATTATGTACTTTGTGACAGGCTGCTTTAGAATAGTTAGGCCGAATTTCTAAGGCTTTATCACAATTTTTATTATTAATGGCTTGGTAAAAATTCCTAACAACTTGAATAGGATCATTATTGACAGATGGTAGTGGCTTAGGAGTCTCTAACTGTGTAACAGGAGTCTCTAACTGTGTAACAATGGAATGAGGAGTCTCTAACTGTGTAACAATGGAATGAGAAGGCTTATCAAAGTTTATGACTGGCTCATCAGAATTTATACGACAACTTGATAACAAAATAGTGGCTACCACAAAAAAGATATGAATTTTTGAATGTATTATCATTTTTTTTCAATTTACTAAAATAATTTTTCAGCTAAATCCTTTGAATTGTGTTTTGGCATAGTGACTTAAATTGTGTTGTTTTGATTATCAATGGCAACCAATAGACAAGATAAATGCCAAGTTTAAGGATTGTTAAGAAGATTGTTCCAAAGCGGTGCTAATAATTTCAAGAAATTTCTTAATATCTAAGGGTTTGACAATATAATCATAAAAATCTGCGTTATGCCCACGTTCTAAATTTTTAGCACTGTCGTTAGCAGTGAGTGCTAAAACAGGAATATGACGAGTATCTTCATTTTTTCTTAAATGTTCTAATACTTCAAAGCCATCCATCCCTGGTAAATTAATATCTAACAAAATAGCATTAGGGTGGTGTATATGTGCTAATTCTAATCCCATTTCCCCCGTATGAGCTGACATTAAAGCAATATCAGGACGTGTTTTAAGTATTTGTCCAACTAGACTGACATTAGTACGACTGTCTTCAATATATAATAAAACATATCGATGTTCTTTGATAGAAAGGGCATCGACAGCTTTTTCTTCTACTTCGCCTGAAGGGATTTCAACCCAAAAAGTACTCCCAACATCAATTTCACTTTCTACACCTATCCGCCCATCCATAATTTCTAACAGGCGTTTTGTGATGGTTAAACCGATACCTGTGCCTTCAATAAGATTGAGTCCACTTAAACGGGTAAAAGGATCAAACACCTTGGCTTTTTGTTCAGGCGTTAAACCAACCCCTGTATCTTTAACTTCAAGGCGCATATTTTTAAAATTGGGTTGGCTTAAGTAGATGGTTATATTGCCCTTTTCACGATTATATTTTACGGCATTAGATAACAGATTGATAATAACTTGTTTAAGTCGTCCTTGATCAACCACTGCATATTGGGGAGGTGAAGTTTCTGTACTATTTTCAATAGTAATAGCACGTTTTTCAGCTTGTGGATTCACAAAACCAACACATTCTTTGATTAACTCAATTAAATCAATTTTTTCAATCGTGACTTCTAATTTACCGGCTTCAATACGGGTTAAATCAAGGACTTTATTAATCAGATCAAGTAAATGCCAACCGGCTTGTAGTATATTGCCCACATACTGTAGCATATCTTCCACATGTTCAATTTCAAATTCGGAAAGTGGAACACCAAGGTCTTCTTTAAGCAATTCACTATAACCCAAAATAGCATTCATGGGTGTCCGCAATTCATGGCTCATACTTGATAAAAACTGTGATTTAGCTTGACTGGCTTTTTCGGCAGATTCTTTAGCAGTTATCAATTCAGTTTCGACATTTTTAGTTTCACTGATATCCCTAAACAACAAAATAATACCAATGATTTGTTGATTTTCAATGATTGGATTAAAGAGACAGGAAACGGGTAATTGAGATTGATTGGTACAATGTAAAAAAGCGTTGTTATCATGAAAAGATTGTCCATTAACTAAGTATTGAATTAACTGAGAAGTGGTTAAATGTATTTCAGGGTTTGCTTTTTCATGCAATTCAAAAAAATTCATGACCGAAGTTTGCTGTAATTGCTGATATTGAATACCAAAGTATTTTTCGGCTGAGGGATTAATAAATAACAATTTTCCTTGATTATCAAAAATACACAGTCCATCGCCCATAGCAGCCATGACAGTTAACAAAGGAGGGATAGTGGCTAATGGTGTAGATATATTAACTTGAGGAGGTATAACAGTTTCTTGTAATCGTTGCTGTTCACGATCAGCATTAATATAAGAGCGTTCAACATGGGAGAGAAATTTTTGCCACCGTCCTGGATCGGTAGGCAATGTATCATTATTAAATTTTGCTTGGCGTAATTGACGTTCTAGTAAAGGATGCATGTTATCAATTATGAGTTATGAGTTATGAGTTATCAGCTATCAATTATCAGTTATGTGATACTTAAGGTAACGTGAAAATTAGAAAACTAAAAGCAAAAAACTGAAAAACGATAACTGTTTACTGATAGCTGTCTTGAGAAGCGGTTATTTTATTTGATAATAATAATTTAGTTGAAACAAAATTATTCACCATTGATGAATGTGCTGGTAGATGCGTGTATAAAGTTTTGGCCATTGCTATGGGATTGAGAATGGGTTACCCGCGCTGGGAGAGATATTTTGTTAGGTGCTATCGGTGACACAAAGTATACTTGGGGAGGGGGGATCGGTTCTTTGGGCCATAATAAAACTCCCCAGGATAGCATATTCATTGCCAATATAATACTTATCCACAGCCAAAAATCGGTTTGAGGAAAAAGTAACGGCTTTTTTTGGTAATTATATTTATAATCAATAAATTGTACAAATTCGCGTTCACGTTCAGATTTTTTAATAGCATCAAGTATATAAGACATAATTTAGTCCAATCAGTAAGTCATAACACATTGTTAAAGTATAACATAAAAATGTGTCTCTAACATATTGAACTATATTTTAATTTAACAATATAAAAAGCAAAACTTTTCAAGTTTATAGACTCTATTAGGCGATTTCTGGAAAAAAAATCTACCTGTTAAAATCGCCAAAAATAAATTTTGAACTCCCTCAAAATAAATTTTGAATTCCATTTCCCTTCTGCTTGGAGTCCAAAATTTATTTTGGAAAAATTGCGTTAAATTAGCAATTAGTCATTTTCAACTGTTAAACCTGACAAGGTTTAAAAACGAATAAGGTTTAATTTCTGTTTTTTGAGATAAAATTAGTAATACAACCAGCAATTGATTTTTACTTACGGCTTCTAAAACAGTAGGGTAACATTGGAGTCCAAACCTTTAGGTTTGAGCTTTTCAAACCTGAAGGTTTGAACTCCATGCACCTTTTTATCGTTATCATTTTTAAGAAAAGGATGATAGGAAGGTTGAGTAGTTATTAAAAATATTTAAAAATAACAATATGTTAAATAGTTAAGCAAAAACCGTTCCTATTATTATTTTCTATAGATATTATCATCAGCAAAAAACAAAACCTAGAGAATACGGGACTTTCTTACTTGATAGTTTTGCTGCTTTATACATGGAACGATTTATCGTTGCCAATTTCAGAAAAATAATGATTGAGGCAAAAATAAACCTACCAGGTTTTGTGAAGTTTTTGAAAAGCTATATATCTGTTATTAGCCTAATGACGCATGTAATAATGTTTTGGTATAAGCGTGTTGGGGAAAATTAAATAATTGCTTTGTTTTACCCTGTTCAATAAATTTGCCATGATGCATTACAATAATACGGTGAGACATTGCACGAATTACCTTTAAATCATGGCTAATGAATAAGTAACTGATACGATGTTTTTTTTGTAAATTTTTTAATAATTCAAGGACTTGTTTTTGTACAGAGACATCCAAAGCACTGGTAGGTTCATCCAATAAAATCAATTGTGGTTCTAAAATTACGACTCGTGCAATAGCGATGCGTTGACGTTGCCCCCCTGAAAATTGATAGGGATAACGCTCTAACATATCTTCTTGTAAACCAACTTCTGTTAAAATTTTGACAATGCGTTCACGGCGTTGACTACGGTTTAACTCAGGAAAATGAATAATTAACCCTTCACCAATAATTTGCTCTACCGTCATTCGCGGTGATAACGATGAATAAGGATCCTGAAATACGACTTGAAAATGACGACGTTGTGAACGTAATTCGCTTGTATGTAAAGTATCTAACCGTTTACCAGCAAAGTAAATTTCGCCAGAACACTTTTGTAATCGCAATAAACACAATCCCAAAGTCGTCTTGCCAGAGCCAGACTCGCCAACTATTCCAACGGTTTCCCCCGAATATAGTTGTAAACTTTCCTCATCAACAGCCTTAATTTTATCGACAGTACGTTTAAACAATACTCCCTGTTTAAGTGGAAAATGACAACTTATCTGTTTTCCTTTCAATAACGGTGCTTTAGTCGCAGAATAGTTATAATCTGTCACAATTCTTTCAGGTTGACTATTGAGCAAATGTTGGGTGTAAGGATGTTGTGGTTGTTCAAATAACTTTTTTACGGTTTCCGATTCAACCAAACTCCCATTTTGCATTACACAAATTCGCTCTGCAAACCGTTTTACCATGTTTAAATCATGAGTAATTAGTAGCACTGCCATCCCAAATTCTTTTTGTATGTTTTCCAACAACTCAAGAATCTGCAACTGTATAGTCACATCAAGTGCCGTTGTTGGTTCATCAGCAATCAACAATTTTGGACGACAAGCCAAAGCCATTGCAATCATCACCCGCTGGCGTTGCCCCCCTGATAAAGTATGTGGAAAAGCATCAAAACGTTTATGGGGTTCAGGAATACCAGTGCGTTCCAATAACTCAATCATTTGACGACGGGCTTTGGATTTACTTAACCTTTCATGTAGCAATAATGGTTCCACTAATTGCGTACCAATAGGATAAACGGGATTTAAAGAAGTCATCGGCTCCTGAAAAATCATGGCGATTTCTTTACCCCGTAAACCCCGCAAACGCGTTTCACTCAATTGGAGCAAATCAGAACCTTGAAAGTCAATCTCGCCACTGGGATAAGTCACATGTTGGCGATCATGTAATTGTAAAATTGACAAAGCCGTCACTGATTTACCAGAACCTGATTCACCAACAAGAGCCAATTTTTCATTAGGGTAAATTTTAAAATTTATTCCATGCACAACTGGGGTGCAATTTTTAGGTGAATTTTTAAAACTCACTGAAAAATTGTTAACACTTAACAAAGGGGAGGGATTGGTCATTTTATAGTTTTGGGAGTTGGGAATTTTGAGTTGGGAACTTACTATAATAAAATTAAAAATAAATTTTTGATTCGTAAAATTAATAATAACGTAGGTTGAGTAAATTACATCCTCATGTTTTGAAGTTCACAATTTTTAATTAAAAAATTTATTTAAAAAACTTATTTTTATTCTAACCAAAAAACCAAAAGTAAAATACCTTACGCACGAAAATATGAGGCTGGTTCAGTTCTATGTAAAATATATAAAAATCAATAGGTTAAAATATGGGTTCAAAAATCAGCCATTAGCCTTGTTTATCAATGCAATGAAAACATATCTTGCCATGAGGATTACATTGAACTGAACCAGTGCAGGGTGTTGACTGAGAGGTTTTTCTACTACACACCGCCACTATGCACTAATTCATAATAGCGTTTTTCCAGTTCATTTTTATGTGTTAACTCTTCTTGGGCAAGATAATGGAACAAATCGTGCAGTGCGCCTGGGGGAGTTTCTTCTGCTAGAGCGGCGTATTGTTCCATAGCTGCTTGTTCTCGCCCTAGCGCATATTGAAGAATAGCCTGATCATCGGGAAATTCTTTTAATTTCGGTGTTTGAATGTAATCAGAAAAACGATGATCATTCGGTGGTGTTACGATAAGTTCTTTTATCTTATCAATGACTTGTGGATTTTTATTTAAATCTTGGAATAGCTCAAAGTGACGCTTTTCCTCGTCTGCTAATTCTTCTACTAATGGACGCAAATTTTTGCCAACTTTATCTTTGAGCATCGTGTAAAAGTTCATGGCAGTTTGCTCAAAGGCACTGGCAGTCTCTAAAATCTCGCCAATTGTGGTTTTGCGTGTAAGTTCACGGTAACCTTCGCTTTCACGCTTCGATTTTTTTTCTGTATTCATTAAATGTTTACCTACATGAGTATCCACCTAAAAATGAGTGATAATTGGAGTTCAAAGCGATGCTTTAAACTCCATTAGGAATGAGGATTTAATAACTTCCAAAACTTGAATGTCCAAACCTGCCAGGTTTTAAAAACCTGGCAGGTTTAATTTCGGGTTTTATTAAATCCTCATTCCTTAGTACTTACAAAATGAGTTTAAAATTACTGCCAAAATAAATTTTGGACTCCTATTATTTTTGTCTACTTAAATATTGATCAATACTATTTGCTACACGATGTCCTGCTGCAATAGCATGAATTACATCAGGTCCTTCTACCATATCACCCGCTGCCCATAGCCATTTTTCTGAAGTGCGTCCGTCTATAGTAATAATAAGACGACCTTGTTTATTCCATTTCAACCGTTCAGTCAGTTCTTCATCCAAAACTTCTAATTGTGGTGCTTGCCCAATGGCTTCTACTATCATATCTACTTCATGAAATACCACATCGCTATCATCATATTTAGGATAAAAGCGTCCTTGTTCATCAAAGATTGAAGTACATTGAACGGTTTCTAAACCCGTTAAAGTTTCATCTTTTACCACACAAGAACGTGGTCCTCTACTGGTAAATAGTTGAATACCTTCTTCATTAGCTTCAGTAATTTCGCTTTCGTCGGCAAGCATATTATCACGAGGTTCTAAAGCAGTAATGACTACATTCACTTCATTAAACTTATTACGCTGTAATCGTGCTAGACTCCGAGCAATATCAAAAGCGACATTTCCCCCTCCGATGACGGCAATTTTTTGAGTAATGTCAATTTCTTCTTTTAAGGTAATTTGTCGCAACAAATTAATAGCTGAATAGACTTTAGGATGATCAGTACCTGATACTCGTGTTGAGCGTCCATTATGTAGCCCAATAGCAATTAGTGTTGCATCAAAATCTTTTTCTAAATCAGCCATTGTTATATCCTGACTGATACGAACATTGCATCGAATGTCAACACCCATAGATTGAATGACATCAATATCTTCATCCAGTTTATCGTAAGGGAGACGATATTCTGGGATACCGTAACGCATCATACCACCTGGTTTATCAAATGCCTCAAAAATTGTGACCGCATGACCTTGACGCGCTAAATCATAAGCCACTGTCAAACCAGCAGACCCCGCGCCGACAATTGCTACTTTTTTACCTGTGACTATTGTTGTTTTATCCTCTGATGCAATTTCTTTAATACGTTCATGGGATACTTTGTCCATTGCATATCGTTTTAACCAACGAATACTGATTGGTTTACCTCGCCGCCCGATTGAACAAGCCGTTTCACAACGGTGTGTACAAACACGTCCACAAACATTAGCTAACGGGTTTGTCCGGTAAATTTGTCGTACCGCCTCTTCCATATTGCCTGCCCAAATTGCTCGTATATATTCAGGTGCATGCATATTAGTGGGACAAGCATCGTGGCACATTCCGCATTGAATGCAACGCGATGCTTCTAACAAAGCGGTTTGATCGTCAAAGCCTTTAACAATTTCGACAAAAGAATCTTGCCGTTCTTCGGGTTTTAATTCAGGCATGTCCTGACGTTCCAAATCCAGCAAATCAGAATCGCTTGATTTTGACCACCCTTTGGAAAAATTTAAACCATGCATTCCCTTTTCATCAGGAAGAATAAAAAACGTATTCAAATCAAGACTGACATGTACATATTCTCGTGATAGTGCCAAAGCACCGGTGGGACATATATCTACACACAAAGCACACCAACAACATCGTCCATAATCAATCGCTGGACGCTGTGGTTTTATACCTTCTATCGGATCGGTTGGGAGACGCTTAATTTCCACCATACGAATGGCTTGATTATCACAAATTGTGGCACATGTACCACAACCAATACATTTTTCCCAATCATTAAGATGAAAACCACGATAAGTAGGTGCGGCTGGACGTGGTTTAATAGGTAATGTTACTGGCTGTCGCCCAAGAAAACTTAATGCTTTAAAGGGAGCTAATAGACTCTTCATAATGATTTTTGATGATTTATTTTAAAAATTATTAATATTTATTAGGTAAAATTGATGGGTTGTTGGAGTCCAAACCTTTAGGTTTGGAAGTGTTGCCAAAGCTAAAGCTTTGGACTCCACCTGACAAAACAAAATTGACAGGTACTAGAGGCGTTCAGAAAAATCAAAGTTGTCAAACCTGCCAGGTTTTTAAAACCTGGCGGTTTTGAGGCCAAAATCTTTATCTGAAATATTAAGTAAGTAAAACTCTCATCGTTATACATAAGCCGAATTGAGAATCAAGGAATCGCGACTACTTGTAACAATCGGTAAATAAAATCATCCGGCGTAATGCCTTCAGCTTCGGCTTCAAATGATAATAAAATGCGATGGCGCAAAATATCAGGAACAACCGATTGAATCTGTTCTGGAGAAACATATTTTTCTCCTTGTAACCATGCTAAAGCACGCGCACAACGTGCCATTGCAATACTGGCACGCGGTGATGCGCCAAAACGTTGCCAACGTTCCAAGTCCCTATCAAACTGTGCGGAAGTACGTGATGCCTGCACAATATCCACAATATATTCTTTCAGTTTGGGATCTAAATATACCTGCATCACTGCTTTTCGCGCTTCTAATACATCTTCTTGGGTGAGATGATAAGAAGACGATTTTTGAGCAATAGTATGCGAATTCGTTTCTGATAATTGAACATTTTGTGACGAGGCTTTAGATAAAGAAATATTTACCGACTCTTTATCATCGACTTTCAATAATTCGTTTTGTCTGATTTCAGGTGTAAGAGGTGGAGACGATTCTGATAATTTATCCGCATTATGCAGTTGTGTTTCCATCAAGTTGAGAATCGACAATTCTTCTTCACGGGTAGGATAATCTACTCGCACATAGAGCAAAAAACGATCTAACTGTGCTTCTGGTAACGTGTATGTGCCTTCATGTTCTACCGGATTTTGCGTGGCAAGCACCATGAATAATTCCGGTAATTGATAAGTATGTTGCCCTACCGTGATTTGCCGTTCACCCATTGCCTCTAATAACGCTGATTGTACTTTAGGTGGCGCACGATTAATTTCGTCTGCTAACAAGACATTATGAAATAAAGGACCTGCACGAAACTCAAATTCTCCCCGTTCGTGCTGGTAAATATCAGTACCTATCAAATCAGCCGGCAATAAATCAGGGGTAAATTGAATACGGTGAAATTTTCCTTCAATTGCCCCCGCTAAGCTTTTAACTGCCGTCGTTTTCGCCAAACCAGGCATTCCTTCAACCAATATATGTCCATCGCTTAACAAACCAATTAACATACTATTGATAAGATGATGTTGACCTATGATATGTTGGCCTAAGTATTGACGGAGAGCATCAAAATGACTTGCATCCACTGTTTTATTGACTCCTTTTTTTATATAAACTTTCAAAAAAATAACTTCTAAAAACCTGACAGGTTTTGGAAACCTGTCAGGTTTGGCAATACCTTCGCCAATCCCAAAATTTGGGAAGAGTTTCGGGAAATTCGCTTCGCGCAATGAACGAAACAACTATTAATGGAGTCCAAAATTTATCTTGGAAATAGCCAAACTAAAGTTTGGACTCCGCGTTTATTGATTCAACTGTTTACCTTTTTCAGAAATAGTCAGGCGGGTTTTTACGCCATTGATACCAAACTCGTTGTCATTAATGAACATCAAAAATTCATTATTCAACAACGTAATTCCTTCAATATTGAAGTCTAAATCTGAAATATCGTTGCGAGAATCAAATACCTGTTTTTTACCCACTGAAGTGATACCTTCATTCGCTAAATTGGATAATGTTTCTAGCGATGGGCTGGTTGGAGAAAGTGCTTCAATATCCCATTCTGTTCCTAAGATATTGGTTGCATCGTCTAAAGTTGAAACCCGGTACAATTTCGTGTGTCTGGTGACACGTTCTAAAATAATCAATCTATCAGTATCTAAAGCGAGCATTTCACTGATTTTAACATCGCTTTGTTTGTCCGTATCATCTGCGGTAAAGGTTTCAGGCTTTTCCATCATATACACATATTCGCCCACTACGTTGTCTAAATCTCCATTCTGAAGACTGAGTTTAAATAAGCGCACATAGCGAGAATTTTGGTAAACCGCATCATCGGAATGATATAAGGGGCTTTCCATAATAAAGTATAAAAATTGTTCATCAGGACTGATGGCGAGCGATTCAATACCACGATTCAAAGGACGCTTTTTCAAGATAGCAGGTAAAGCAGAAATAATGCGATAGTTCGCATCTTTTAATTCTTGTTCTATGCCAATGGGTACAATACGTTCCATAATTCGTCCATTTGCCGCGAGATGTATTAAACTGGGCGCATATTCTTCAGCTATCCAGAACGTGCCATTGGATAATTTGATAATGGCTTCTGGATCGATGCTTTCTGGATCAAAATCCAATGGATTGCCATTTTTATCGTAACCTCTTTCAGTGATTGTGGCTTGTGAAGGATTGGGTAACCCGTGAATAAAATTATCATCACTGTCCTTGATTTTTATGGTTTGAACAACTTTATAACTAACTTCACTACCAATCAATCCCCCTGTATTTACATTGAGTTTGTAAATAGTTGGCGTAAAATCAGATTGGAGAAAAACACGCCCTTCTTTACCTATCCCTTCCTCGCCAACTAGGCAGAAGTTTTCACTGCCAAGTATCGAAGCGTTATTATTGCAAGAAAGTGTGGGTCCTCTATCAGTGATGGTATAAACTTCATCTACAGGATCACCTGAATAGTGAAATGCCCCACTACCAATACCAACATTAAGATTAAGGCTTTTCCCCCCTTTAAACGACACAGTAGCCATTTCCTCATTGACATCAATGACTTCCTCACTAAGAGTTGCTTTTTCAACAACACCCTCAAAAAAGTCTTCTACATCATCCTCATTACAACCTGTTACGTTAATAATAAAAACACCAAAAAACAAAACATAAAAAAGCCTTAAATTCATATTGTCATTTCCTCCTTATTGAGTTTTAAGGTAGTGTAGTACAATTTGTTATAATTATAAGGATGAGGATTCAATAAAATCCGAAATGAAACCTGCCTGGTTTTTAAAACCTAACAGGTTTGACATCAAAATTTTAGAGATTATTAAATCCTCATTCCTTAATAGTCCAAAATCCGATTTGTTGGATATAATGTTCCAGAAAAGTTTTGTCCTTGTTTTTTGTTCAAGCAGATAAAATTTTTAATTATAACCAAAATAGAATAATATTTATATCTTTATAACAAATTTTTGTAACTACTCAGCCTGAAGGCAAAGGAACACATTTTGTGACACTCCAGCGTCAATTATTATAAATAATTCTGATTGTAACAGATTTTGGGGACACCCCCCCCGTACACGGGTGGAACCAAACATCATTCGACACTTTGCTTTTTCTATTTTGGGACTTCCCCCTGTGTACGGGGGGTTGTGTACGGGGGGT
>JAUCGK010000412.1 GCA_030378085.1 Candidatus Parabeggiatoa sp. HSG14 | reverse complement strand
CATTTTCCCAATTCCTAATTCCCAATTTTTTATTGTATAATTTTTCTTTACTTTAATTATTAATCTATTAATCTATATACTTTAAAATGGCTATTGAACATACCTTATCAATTATTAAACCGGATGCTGTCGCTAAAAATGTCATTGGTGAAATCTATTCACGTTTTGAAAAAGCAGGATTACGCATTATCGCTGCTAAAATGTTACACTTAACCCGCGAACAAGCTGAAGGCTTCTATGCGGTGCATAAAGAACGTCCTTTTTTCAAAAAATTAGTTGATTTTATGATCACTGGTTCAGTTATGGTACAAGTGCTTGAAGGAGAAAATGCCATCACCGTCAACAGAGACTTGATGGGAGCCACTAATCCCAAAGACGCAGAACAGGGAACAATACGTGCTGATTTTGCAAAAACCATTGACGAAAATGCCGTACATGGTTCTGACAGCCCCGAAACTGCAAAAACAGAAATTGCTTTCTTTTTTAAAGCAACTGAAATTTGTCCACGTACACGCTAATTAATAATATGGTTTAGCTAAAGGATCGAATATCCTTTAGCCTCGATACCTGCACTAGGAACTTAAAACTTAATTAATGTATTAAAAATGATTAATTTGCTGAATCTTAATCGACAAGATATGATGGATTTTTTTGTCAACATCGGTGAAAAACCATTTCGTGCCACACAAGTGATGAAATGGATTCACCATCTTGGTATTGTCGATTTTGATGTAATGACAAATTTAAGCAAAACATTACGTCAACAATTAAAAGAAATTGCCTGTATTGCACTACCTCAAATCGTCACAATACAAACATCGCAAGATGGAACGCGCAAATGGTTATTACAAATTGATAATAACAACTGTATTGAAATGGTATTTATCCCTGAAGATGATCGGGGAACATTGTGTGTATCTTCACAAGTGGGTTGTGCCTTAGATTGCCGGTTTTGTGCAACAGCACAACAAGGTTTTAATCGCAACCTCAGCGTTGCTGAAATCATTGGGCAATTGTGGTTAGCCGAGCATACACTTCGTGCTGAAAACTATTGCGTAGAAAATCAAAGTCGGGCTATTAGTAATGTTGTGATGATGGGGATGGGCGAACCATTGGCAAATTTTAATAATGTGGTTAAAGCAATGCAATTGATGATGGACGATTTTAGTTATGGTCTTTCTTGGCGACGTGTTACCTTGAGTACCGTTGGCATTGTTCCCGCGTTAATACGTTTAAAAGATGAATGTCCTGTCAATTTAGCGGTTTCTTTACATGCTCCAAATGATACGTTACGTAATCAATTGGTCCCTATTAATAAAAAATATCCACTGGCAAAATTACTTGCAGCCTGTCGTGAGTATGTAAAAATTGAACCCCATCGTCGAATTACCTTTGAATATATTATGCTTAAAGGAATTAATGATAGTTCTACTTATGCTCGTACATTAGTTAAGTTATTGCAAGGTATCCCAGCTAAAATAAATCTAATTCCTTTTAACCCTTTTTTGTCTACTCGTTATCAATGTGCTACACCTGACGCAATAGATCATTTTCGTGATATTCTTTTACAAGCGGGATTAATGACAGTAACGCGAAAAACCAGAGGCAGTGATATTGATGCCGCATGTGGACAATTAGCTGGAAAAGTGATTGATAAAAGTCGCAGACAACTTAAATTTTTGAAAAAGCAGGAGGTTTGCGGATGATACAAAATGGTTTACATCGACTGTTTGTGCTGCTGTTACTATTAACTACCATACTTAATGCTTGTGCCTCATTCAAACCATGCCCTGAAGGAGATAAAAAAAAGGCGGATAATAATATGCAATTGGGGGTAGAATATCTAAGGCGTGGACGAAACGATATAGCACTTGATAAACTTAAAAAAGCCTTAAACCAATGTGCTAACCATGCTGAAGCTCATCACGCCATTGCCGTGTTATATGAACGTTTGGGAGAAGACGATAAAGCAAAACCGCATTATCAAAAAGCATTGACATTTAATACGCAGAATTCAGATGTCCATAATAATTATGGACAATTTTTGTGTAAACAAAAGCAGTGGGAAGAAGCTGATAAACATTTTCTTGAAGCTTTGAAAAACCCCACCTATGGAACGCCAGAAATTCCTTATACCAATGCTGGATTATGTGCATTACACAACAATAATTTTGCAAAAGCAGAAACTTACTTACGTAAAGCCCTACAGAAAAACTCTCAATTTCCAAGGGCTCTCTATCAGATGGCTCAATTAAATTATGAGCAAAAAAATTATAAACAGGCTCGTTATTATCTACAACGCTATACAGAAATTGCCAATCACACGCCAAAAACACTATGGTTAGGTATTCGTATTGAACGTATTTTTCATAATCAAGATACCGAAGCAAGCTATGCGTTGTTTTTACGTCGTAACTTTCCCGATTCTGAGGAAACACAATTACTAAATCAATCAGAAACACCATGAAAATATTTATTTTACTCATTGGTAAAATGGTAACTGATAAATAAAATGAGGTTTATATGAACTCTACCACACAAGTTTCTCCCTTAAGTGGAGGAGCCAGCACTCGCTATGATCTCATAAAGAGTGACAACGATTTTGATGCTCATGACAATATCAAAGAACATGATGACATTAACACTCTTCATGACAAATATGAAGAAACTAATACTCACCCCAAGGTTGAAGAAGAACAGGATGTTTTAACCCATGGCGATAATGCTATTCGCCATGATGCTAACGAACATAACGACACCAAGGTTTGCGATGATGGAAAAAAATACGAAAACACTGACACTTATTCCAATATTAAAGAAGAAATTGAAGAAGAACAGGATGTTTTAACCCATGGCGATAACGCTATTCGCCATACCAACGAACATGATGACACCAGAGTTCGCTACAACAAAAAGGAATATGAAGACTCTGATTACTCCAACATCGAAGAAGAACATGATGTCTTAACCCATGGCGATAACGCTATTCGTTGCCATGATGCTAACGAATATAATGACACCAGAGCCAATGACGACGGAAAAAGATATGAAAACACCAACACTCGTCCAAATGTCAAAAAGGATAAAGATTACGATTTTTTAACCCACGATAATATGGAGCCTCATTACGATGGCATTTTAACTCATGATGAGACTAATAGTTATAATGCTGAAGATTACCGTGCTTCTAATACTCGCTACGATACCACAAACAACTACACAGACTTTCGTTATGACACAGCGGTTAAAGATGATACCCATATATCTAACGGTGATAAGGAACAACCCTATAATACCGAGGCTGATGATGGATATGAGCTAATTTCAAAAAGCAACGAAACAAAAAAAACCGATGATGATGATAAAGAGGTAGAAAAGAATGACGATAAACAGGTAGAAGAAAACCTAGAAACATTGTCTCCAGGTACTCGTTTACGCCAAGCGCGTGAACAAAATAACCTGTCAATCAAACATATTGCTGACAAACTTTTTTTAGATATTGGTGTTATCGAATCGCTTGAAGCCGACAAATACGATCATTTACCACCGACTATTTTTGTCCGTGGTTATTTGCGTAATTACGCTAAACTGTTGGATATTCCACCAAAATCTATTATGGCCTCTTTTGATCGAATAGACCAACAACCAACACCTCTTCTCACTCCTCACTCAAAGCAAAAAAAACAAGCAAGTAGCCGTGATTTGTGGCCAACACTTGGAACAGGTTTTGTGATTGTGACATTGATGATTTTGATGGCATTATGGCAATTTAACCAACCCAAAACAGTTTCTATACCTCAATCGTCTATAGTAAACGAACAAGATAATAATATTGATTCTTGGGAACCAGAACCACTGCTGGATACAACTGTAATAACATCCAAGTTAACATCAACAAATGAAATAGGTAACAACTCTGAAAAACCAACTGAAACTGTTACAGAAAAAGCGGAACAATCAATAACATCTTCTAGTTCTGATGTCGTTCCATCAGTATCAGAGAACGATTCGGAGAACGATGGAGAAACAACATCTTCTACAGCTAATAAAGCAGTTAATACTCTGCGAGTGCATTTTAAAAGACGTTCATGGCTAAGAATAACGGATGGCAGTGGTACGAGATTGTTTGATAGGATTAAAAAACGTGGCGAGATTTTATCTCTTGAAGGTACACCCCCATTTTTTTTAAATGTTGGTAATATTGACGGGATTGATGTTGAATACCAAGGCGAAATCAAAGATGTTAAAACTTATCCCAAGAAAAAGGGATATAAGCAAACTTTTATTGTCGAAAGTAGTGAATAACAAAGCCCGCGATGGATTTAGTCATCAATAAAATGTAAATAATGCAAATTTTGTTTTTTTATTGATGATAAAACTGTCATTTTGCTATCAAGGTAAGCCACAATGCAAGCTGAATTTAAAATTACCCGCCGTTCTTCTCGACAAATTTATGTCGGCAATGTTCCAGTGGGTGGAAATGCACCGATATCAGTGCAAAGTATGACTAACACGGATACCTGTAATGTAACGGCCACCGTTGCACAAATCCAAGCTTTGCAAAATGCGGGCGCAGATATTGTGCGCGTTTCCGTTCCCACCCTTGAAGCCGCTGAAGCATTTGGAAAAATAAAAACTGCGGTTAATCTGCCATTAGTGGCAGATATTCATTTTGATTATCACATTGCCCTAAAAGTTGCTGAATTGGGAGTAGATTGTTTACGTATTAATCCGGGTAATATTGGGCGCGAAGATAGAGTACGGGCAGTCGTTGACAGTGCTAAAGATAAAGGTATTCCGATTCGTATTGGTGTTAATGCTGGTTCTTTGGAAAAAGACTTACAAAAAAAATATGGTGAACCGACTGCAGATGCCTTGGTTGAATCAGCCTTTCGCCATATTGATATTCTGGATAAACTCAATTTCCCCGATTTTAAAATTAGCCTCAAAGCCTCAGACGTGTTTATGACGGTGATTGCTTATAGAAAACTGGCTACCCAGATTGAACAACCTCTGCATTTAGGTATTACCGAAGCGGGCGGACTTCGTGCAGGTTCTGTCAAATCGGCTATTGGTTTAGGTATGTTATTAGCAGAAGGTATTGGCGATACAATTCGTGTTTCCCTAGCGGCTGATCCCGTTGAGGAAATTAAAGTTGGCTTTGACATTTTAAAAAGCCTCCATCTCCGTCAAAAAGGTATTAATCTGATTGCCTGTCCTTCTTGCTCCCGACAAAATTTTGATGTGATAGGTACTGTAAATGAGTTAGAAGATCGTCTTGATGATATTATGCAAGCGTTGGATGTTGCAGTGATAGGTTGTGTGGTAAATGGTCCAGGAGAAGCGCGGGAAGCTCAAATCGGTTTAACAGGTGGCTTCCCAAACAATCTATTATATGTTAATGGTAAACCAAACCACAAAGTTAAAAATGAAGATTTGGTGGACGAATTAGAGCAAGCGATACGAACGCATATTGCTCAATGAAATTGTGATTTGGTACTGTAATATATTAAAGTGTTTAATAAGCAGTGCCTTTCCCTACCTCGTTTAAGTGATCCATCACCGAATTACTGTCAACTTCAATGCCACTCTTCCAACGATTTTGTATCGTTGCCTGATCAATATTATCAAGTAATGCTTCATCTTGTACCGTTGAACACTAAGGACTCAGGATTTAATAACATACGAAACTAAACCTGACAGGTTTTAAAAACCTGTCAGGTTTGAGCATTCTAGTTTTGGGGATTATAAAATCCTGACTCCTAAACGGTGCAATGTGCATTAGGATTCCTCTTTGGGAAATAAACAATTATATTTTACACCTTCGCGAGGTTTTGCCATCATCATAGCCACTCTTTCACGCCACATCACATAATGTAAAGTTTCTTTATGAGCCGCAGCCTCTTCTGGGTTTGCATAAGCCTGATATAACATAAATCTTGTTGGATCATTTGCATCTTGCAAAATATCAAAGCGGCAATTTCCTTTTTCTTTAATAGAAGCTTCGTGATTAGTACGGGTAGCTTCAATGAATTGATAAATATGTTCAGCTTTCACATGGACATGAACAAGGGTAACGTGCATTTTTAAATACTCCTTTGGCAGGGGGATTTCTTGAGAATGTTAAAATATTTTTACTTAGTTTATATATTACTATAAAAAAGAGAAATAGTCTTTCAACAACCCCTTATGTTTTTGAAAATATGGTTAACAAGATTGTGAATTGTCTTAAGTACTGAAGCATAAGTTTTGAGGTATTTTGGAGTCCAAACCTTCAGGTTTGGGCGTATTTTTAAAGCGAAAGCTTTGGACTCCAAAATACCAGATTATTTGTGGTTCAGTACTTATTTTGTAAATTTTCTTGAAAATTTTAATTAACAAAGAAATAAATGTACAAGAACGGAGGATTAAATATGCGTTTAATAGGTTTTTTACTGTTTTCAGTAGGTATCATTATGGCTTTGATTTGTGCTGCGAAATTACCTGCACCTAATGCTACTTGGTCAGATATGTACTTTATCTATGGAATAGCAATGGTCGTTGCGTTGGTTGGTTTAGTGCTGCTACGTTTACCTCAAGCATTCTTACAAAAATGCAATCCAGCGATATTGTCTGATCAAACTAACTCAAGTGCCATGGAATTGTTGCAAGAATTACTGGTTGATATGCATACATTTGGAAAGAATATTAATAACCTTGACAAAGTAGAAATTACAAAACAAGTAAACACTTTGCTTGATACTTATGTGTTACCTTTTGCAGCAGCTCAACATGAAATTATAGATTTATTGGGCCAATATCAAGGTGTAGAAGTTTTAGCAGCAGCAGCACAAGGTGAACGTTTGCTTAATCGTATGTGGTCTGCTGCCAGTGATGATCATAAAGCGGAAACTATTGCTACGTACCCTAAAGCATTAGCAGCATTTCGAGAAGCCCATCGTTTATGTAAAGATTAGGGAGATTTTTAAATTCAAAATAAATCTTGGACTGCCCGTCAATGAAACACAGATATACACGAGCCATCTTTAAACCATCAAATTCCCTTTTGTAGCGGGGGATTTAAAAAACTATCTATCACTGGATCATTAAATGATTGATACGGCACTGGGGTCGTTAAATGGGAATGCTTCACGTCAGGACTACCTGTAGAGGGCAATCCCTTATGGTTGCCCTGATGTTATTTACCGATTTTAATCAATCCCACTCAACGCCCCACTGCCATTAACTTAAGGATTTATATCTTTATTATCAATAATATATATTGTAAATTTGGTTAAATATTCTACCACGCAAAAATCATTCCTTAATAAATATTTCTCTATTTTCAATTAAGTATTGTTATATTTATTGTTCTATACTTAAACAGGGAACTTAATCTATAGTTATAACATTTTGATTAACATGGATTATTTTCTTAAGTTAATGGCAGTGAGACATTATTGGGAACGAGAAAAGTTTTATTTACAACAACTATGGAGTTTAGAAATATGCTTAAAAAATCATTACCGATGATGTTACTGGTTTTCTTGGTTACATTGGGAGCTAACGCAGAAGCTGGGTTGGGAAAAATTGCTTGGAAGGTTGTGCGGCAGGTTGTTGTCGGAGTATCAGTTGATATTGCTACTGACAAGGTTAAAGAAAGTATTGACAACAATCAGGAAAAACGAGATGAATATCTTGGCAAATTGGGTGATTTACATCAACAAATCTCACAAGCAGAAGAACAAAATGGTTATCCAGATCAATTGGAATTACAAGAGACGAAACAAGTTTTACAAGAACTGGAATCATTTGTTAATGAAAAAGGCGGTAGTTTGCAGGATATAGATGACGGCCTTTCAAAGATACGCAGTGATGAAGGGTGGTTTGTGATTCTTGGTAGTTATCCAAAAGCTCGTTTGAATGAAGCGAAAAAAAGAAAGGATAAACTACAAAATTATGGTTATGTTGGGATATACATTGCTGATACGGACAATTATCCGAATTTGCGAAATGGTCTGTATATTGTTACACTTGGCCCTTTGCAAAAAAGAGATGCCAAGCGGTTTAAAAATGAGTTAACCAGATACGTTTCTGATGCGTATATTAAATCTGGCTGGTAATTGACTTGATAAATTTCTCGTTCCCATTGTAGACATTATTGGGAACGAGAAAGAAATTGCCTTCAAAACCGAGTTTTAATTGTGCTAAGGAATGGTCACGAAATAATTTCCCGTTTTGTCTTTTGACTTAGTTTCCACCGGTTCTACCGATGGCTATTCACATTTAACCCCTATCGGGGTTTGGCGGTATTCTGACTGACGCGACACTTCAGCTTCAAAACCGGTAAATGGGTTTGTTTCAACCCCGATAGGGATTGAATATGAATAGCCACCGCTGAAACCGGTGGAATTATAGATATAGGGAAATTATTTCATGACCATTCCTTAAAAATTAAGAAGTCTCCGGGAGAAAAGACTTGCACTCTTTCAAATAGATATTCGTTTATTTCTCAATTCGTTGTACTTTTTTTCAATTCGTTGTACTCTCTTAATCTTCTATAGAATAATGCATGTAATAACACGCGCTCGCCTTATCGAATTTGCCAAAAAGTATCCTGATACAAAAACAGCATTAGATACATGGTATCGGAAAGTGAAGCAAAACAATTATGACAGCTTTAATGAATTGCGTTTAATGTTTCCAAGTGCTGATCAAGTAGGAAAATGTACGGTATTTAATATTGGAGGCAATAAGGTTCGATTGATTGCTGTCATTCATTATAACCGGCATAAAATCTATATAAGGCATATACTGACACATACTGAATATGATTTAGATAAATGGAAAGTAGGTTGTTAAAATGACTCAATTACTTGAAAATACAATTAATTATTGGCCACTCGTTGCACAAGTACTTTCGATGCCACAAACAGAAACGGACTACAGGCGAACTGTGACTTTGTTAGATGAATTAGTTGATATTGTCGGAGATGATGAAAGTCACAGCCTGATAAATCTCATGGATACACTGAGTTTATTAATAGAATCCTACGAAAATAAACATTACCCAATGACGGATGTTTCGGCTAAAGAGGTTTTACAATCAATTATCCAAGAGCATGGTTTACAAGAAAGTGATTTTCCCGAAATAGGTGATCAACATAAGGTATTGAGTATTTTAAACGGTGAACAAAAATTGAACGCCCAACAAATTCGTGCCTTAAGTACACGTTTTCACGTCTCTCAAAATGTTTTTTCATAGCTCGTTATAGAATCTTTGTTATTGCCCTGAGATGAGGTTGATACTAAAAATTATAGCTCTGTCTTCAATGAATTAAAAAAATGAGTTCCAATTGAATATCAATTTTGCTGGACACTAACTCTTCTATAGAATAATGCATGTAATAACACGCGCTCGCCTTATCGAATTTGCCAAAAAGTATCCTGATACAAAAACAGCATTTCTTAAGCCAAACAAAAACAGCGAAGATTGATACGAAAAGCGATTATATAAAAAAGGATTTAAAACCTTTAACTACAGGGATTGTATATAAAAAAGGATTTAAACCAGGCATAACCACGAGCCACTCCCTTTATATCCAATCGTTTTCCGTTAAAGGTTTTAAATCCCTTATTATATACAATCCTTGTAGTTAAAGGTTTTTTTAAATCCTTTCTTATATACAATCCTTGTAGTTAAAGGTTTTAACTTTTTATACAATGGGAGAAAAGACTTGCACTCTTTCAAATAGATATTCGTTTATTTCTCAATTCGTTGTACTTTTTTTCAATTCGTTGTACTCTCTTAATCTTCTATAGAATAATGCATGTAATAACACGCGCTCGCTTTATCGAATTTGCCAAAAAGTATCCTGATACAAAAACAGCATTTCTCAAGCCAAACAAAAACAGCGAAGATTGATAACGAAAAGCGATTATATAAAAAAGGATTTAAAACCTTTAACTACAGGGATTGTATATAAAAAAGGATTTAAACCAGGCATAACCACGAGCCACTCCCTTAATTATATCCAATCGCTTTCCGTTAATAGCCTGGTAAAAAATCAATATTGAATACCCGTTGGAAGTTGATGATAAACTTGGAGGCTATATAGATTATTTGTTAAGGGCTAATCAAGAATTAATTGTTATAGAAGCAAAAAAGAAAGATATAGATAACGGTTTTAATCAATTAGCTGCTGAATTAATTGCTTTAGATAAATACGAAGACAATGATAATATTCAAATATTATATGGTGCTGTGACTTTAGGTGATATTTGGAAATTTGGCACTTTAGATAGACGGAAAAAGCATATTGTAAAAAACATTCATAGTTATATGATTCCAGAAGATACTGAAGCAGTTTTTTCAACTTTGCTGGGAATTATCTGATTATAACGAATTTTGGGGACACCTACCTTTTTACCCCCCTAACCCCCCGTACACAGGGGGAAGTCCCAAAATAGAAAAATTAAAGCAAAGTGTTGAATGATGTTTGGTTCCACCCGTGTACGGGGGGTTAGGGGGGGTGTGTCCCCAAAATCTGTTACAATCAGGGAATTATAACAAACGAAACCTAAACGATTAAAATCTCGTATGCAATTAATTAGGACTATCTTATCTTAAATAGTATTGGCTCTACATATTGGAAATACAAATAACAAAACGATATTAAGAAAACCACTAAAATGAACAAAAAGGTAAACATTTAACATTTAAATCATCCTAAAAAAATACAGAAGATTGCTTTAATGAATTGCTTTAATGATATGAATATCCGTCAAAAAATTGGAAAATATAAACGTTGGGTTATCAAAATTGGTAGCGCGTTGCTTACTGATGAAGGACGCGGTTTAGATAAGTCAGCCATTAAAAATTGGGTTGCACAAATCGCAAACTTATATCAACACAATGTAGAATTGGTTTTAGTCTCTTCAGGTGCTGTAGCAGAAGGTATGATCCGCTTAAAATGGAAGCATCGTCCTCACGCTTTGTATAAATTACAAGCGGCAGCAGCCGTAGGGCAAATGGGCATGGTGCAAACTTATGAATCGTTTTTTCAGCAACACGGATTACATACTGCTCAAATTTTGTTAACCCATGAGGATTTAGTTAATCGTCAACGTTATCTAAATGCCCGTAGTACTTTACGCACATTAATCAGTTTAGGTGTGATACCGGTTGTTAATGAAAACGACACTGTTACAACAGAAGAAATTCGTTTTGGTGATAATGATACATTAGCCGGTTTGGTAGCTAATTTGATAGAAGCTGATTTGCTAGTGATACTTACCGATCAAGAAGGCTTGTATGAACATGATCCAAGGATAGAACCAACAGCCACTTTAATTGAAGAAGGTTATGCTGGTGATCCACGTTTAGAAGCAATGGCTGGCGAAACTGGTGGTGTATTGGGGCGAGGTGGCATGTTAACCAAACTTCGAGCCGCAACTCACGCCGCTCGTTCAGGGACAGCAACCCTTATTGCATCTGGAAAAGAACCTGATGTACTCTTACGAATTGCAACGGGAGACAAATTAGGGACATTATTACTTCCCGCTCAAGCTCCCTTAGCCGCACGTAAACAATGGTTAGCTTCACATTTAAAAATACGAGGTCGTTTGTATTTAGATGAAGGCGCGGTTAAAGTATTACGCCATTTTGGTAAAAGTCTTCTCGCGATAGGAGTGATTCATGCAGAGGGTGAATTTATACGAGGTGAAATAGTAGTTTGTGTCAGTCCCAATGGACAAGAAATTGCTTATGGTTTGGTAAATTACAATGCCGATGAAACCCAAAAAATTTTAGGGGTTCCTACAGATAAAATTGAAGAAATTTTGGGTTATGTTGATGAACCGGAGTTAATTCATAGAGATAATTTGGTGTTGGTGTAGTTTTTTTTTGGAGTCCAAAGCTTTAGCTTTGGATTCCACAATTCTATTGTTATTCAGTTTTTGTTGGCAGTTGTTTGCATCTGGCGTTTTCAGCTTTGATACTGTCAGATAATTGCTTTTTATCTAGACACTGTTTTGGGGTAACATGAATGACTTCCAACGGTGAGAGATTCACTCTGCCATGTTTTTGTTTATCAAAGTCCTTTTTTTTCAGCAATGCCACTTGAAAGTAAAAGGTATCGTTACCCTCTTCAATTTGTTTAGCGAGTTTGTCGGTTTCTAAATTAACCTCAAAATTCATTTGTGTTGTGGGTGATGTTGCAGCACCAGAACGGACATGTAAAGCGGGGACGTTATAAGTCCCTAGTACTTGCATATCCCTCACATCCAGTGCCAGTGAATTTTTAGAACGAGGTGTTTTAATTTGAGGCTCGCTAGACAGACATCTGCTATAAAGCAATAACAATACGCGCTCACTTGTCGTAGATGGAATCTTTGACATGGTAAATTGTAACGTAACCTCTTGTTGTTTTTTTGGATCAAAAGCAAGTGATAAGCGTGGTTGCTCTAAATCCTTTGGGACAGCACAATTCTGTACCTTTTTGTTGTCGGCATTCTCTATTTCAATAGAGGCAATGCTGATTCGAGGACTCGTTTTACTCGCTATATTTGGAACAATCCTTTCTTTGGATTGTCCCTTTTCATCTGCATTAGGGGGTTGTCCATCCCCTATTTTTGTGTTTGCCCACGCAGGGCTTGTAGCTAACAAAAAAGCACAAGCAATAGTGGAATTTTGGACATTTTTTTTATCTTTCATAAAGTTAAGCCTCGTGATTAACAGTATTGGTAATTTTTGAAATGAGGAATTATCGTAATTATTCACTGAAGTTACGCAAATAGCTTCTAAACTTTCGTTTCAAATTCATTTTGCAAACGAGAGTGCAACCCCTTGCAAAATAAATTTTGCACGTAAGTATTCATTTTTGGAAGTACAGTGCGTAACATCAGTTATTCAGCCATTCGTCTTAAAATAAATTTCAAAGCTAAAAACTTAAGACTACTGATTGAATAAGCAGATTTCAGATTTTGAGAGTATTTAGCCTTGAGATTTATAATGCTATATCTCAAGATTGAATAGTTACAAAATTATCAAAAAAATAAACAAAAAGTAAAATTGACTATTTTAGAAATATTATAAACGTAAAACTTTTAAAAATGAAGAAAAATTTACAAGAATTTGAATTTTCAGGATTAAAAGATTTTCAGGATGATTTATTCTGTCTCTACCAAAGCTAAAGCTTTGGACTCCCGAAAACTCAAGGCTGCTAGACTCCAAAAGATTATGGACTTATGGGTAAAAATTGGCTAACCCGAATTACCTGATTTAGTTAATAATTTATCTAATTGATTTGCAAAAGATTTCCTGTCGTTTTGAGTGAGTGCTGGCGGACCACCTGTCACTATTCCACTGGAGCGTAGAGTATCCATAAAATCTCTCATATTCAGACGTTCTCTAATATTGTCAATTGAATAGAGTTCACCACGAGGATTGAGAGCATACCCGCCTTTTTCAATCACTTCCGCCGCCAAAGGAATATCACTTGTAATTACCAGATCACCAACGCTAAGCCTTTTAATTATCTCATTGTCAGCGACATCAAAACCAGACTTTACTTGAAGAAATTTAATGCAGTGTAACGGTGGTATGTGCAACGGATGATTAGCAACAAGTGTTAGTTGTATTCCAGTACGCTGTGCCGCTTTAAACAAAATATTTTTAATCACCACAGGACATGCATCTGCGTCTACCCATATTTTCATGTCACTAATAATTTTCCATCATTGAAAGACAATTCACATAGTGAAATAGAGTTTGAAGCGAAGCTTTATCATAACTCAGCTTCGCTTATTTTTTTCGTGAGTTTATTTACCTTATGCTTACTAAAACGAAGATTTTATAGTGCTTTTGCCTTACCAATTTCTTGTTGTTCTGTATCTAGTAAGTGAATAGCACAAGCTAAACAGGGATCGAATGAGTGAACAGTACGCAGAACTTCTAAGGGTAATTCAGGATCAGCAACAGGATTATCAATAAGAGAAGCTTCATAAGGCCCCATGACATCGTTCTCATCACGAGGGCCTGCATTCCATGTTGAAGGCACAACACATTGATAGTTTTTAATTTTTCCTTCTTTAATAACCGTCCAATGAGAAAGCGTGCCGCGTGGTGCTTCGTGATAGCCGAAGCCGCGAATCTCTTCTTTGGGAAAGGTGGGCTTATTGTAAGTTGTGGTATCACCACTGGCAATATTGTTAACCAGTAAGTCCCACTGTTTTTTCAACTCTTCCTGAATAACGGCACATCGTATTGCCCTTGCTGCATGTCTTCCAATCGTTGAATGCAAGGCAGTCAGTGGTAATTTACTACCAAGTAAGCCGCTTATCATATCAACTGTCTTAGTGACATAATGCTTTGTTGTTTCATGCCCAGCTGCTAACATGCCCAGCACATTTGCTAACGGCCCTACCTGAACGCGCTCGCCGTAAAAGTTAGGGGCTTTCACCCAAGAATATTTGCCATCGTCTTGAAAGTCCGTATACTCAGGCGTGGTTTCACCATCGTAAGGATGCAATGGCCCTTTATCTCCTTTGTACCAAGCATGTTTGCTACTTTCAGCAACACCTTTTTCAAAGTATTTGTCCTGATAATTAGTAATCGGTTTAAAAGTACTCAAATCGCCATTTTCAATATAACCACCAGGGAGACTAAATTCTGTCCCTTTAGTGTCAATTGGCATATCTGGTACAGACAAATAATTAGTAATACCCGCACCATATTGCGTCCACTCTGAATAAAAAGCACCTATCGCCGCAACATCTACAAGATAGGCATTTTTAACAAAATCGCCCAACTCATCTATGATGGTTTTTATGTGATACAACCGTTCCATATTGAGGGCGGATTGATTATCCATGTTAATAGCATTCGCAACACCACCCACCGCTAGATTCTGAATATGGGGTGTTTTACTCCCTAAAATAGTGACAATCTGGTTAGCTTTGCGTTGATATTCGAGTGCTTGTAAATAATGAGCGGCTGCCAACAAGTTCACTTCAGGGGACAATTTCATGGCAGGATGGCCCCAATAACCATTGGTGAAAATACCAAGTTGACCTGATGATACAAAACCCTTGAGGCGTTCTTGTACTTCAGTCATAGAATGTTGGCTATTGAGAGACCAACTGGATAGGCTTTCTGCCAATTGAGAGGTCTTTTTAGGATCCGCTTTGAGTGCCGAAACAACATCCACCCAATCTAATGCCGATAAATGATAAAAGTGAACGATATGATCATGAATCGCATGAGCTGCAACAATTAAATTACGTATCAGTTGAGCGTTAACGGGTACTTCCAAACCCAACGCATTTTCTACGGCACGAACTGAGGCTATTGCATGGACTGTGGTACAAACACCGCAAATTCGTTGAGTAATCGCCCAAGCATCTCGCGGGTCTTTATCAACAAGCATCAATTCAATGCCACGCCACATTTGGCCTGATGACCAAGCTTTGGTTACTTTACCGTTATCTACTTCACAATCAATACGCAGATGACCTTCGATACGAGTAATGGGATCGACGGTAATTCTTTTAGACATGATTTTGTTCCTCTTTTGGAATTTTTAATACTCTTAAGAAGCATAAATTTTCAAGTATAAAATCCCTCCTAACCTAATGGAGTCCAAACCTTCAGGTTTGGAAGCCTAAACCTAAAGGTTTGGACTCCAAAGGGAGGGACTATCGGTAAATACCTGTTATGCTTCCACACGATGCAATACAGGTAACGTCTTAACGAAAATCAAATACAGCATAATTTCAAAGGAAAAAATGCCTACCGTCACCATGATTTCTGCGATAGACGGAAAATAAGACCATCCTCCCCCAGGATTAAAACCAATCAGATAAGTGTTAATACGAAGAAGGGAAGCTGCAAGTAACATGCTTATCGCTGAAATAAATAAGAAATAGGGACTATTACGTTTAGCACGACTTGCAAGAATAACCACAGGTATCACAAAAAAGAGATTTTCAAGGAGAAACATAATGCTATTCAAATCACCTACTAAAACTAATCCCAATTGCTCCCGCATAATAAGATCAGTAAAGCGAATGACAAGATAGACTAACAATAAAATCCACGTAATCCCTGATATTTTATTGAGAATGGTGGTATCATAAGGTCGTTGAAAACCAGCCGAAGAAAGAAGGGCTTCAAAAGTGACAATGGCGTATCCCATAATGATTGCCGTTATTAAAAAGATGACCGGCAATAAGGTTGTATTCCATAAGGGATATAGTTTAAAACCCATAGATACCATCAATGTGCCAAGTGAAGATTGATGCATTGTTGGCAGTAACACACCAATTGCAACAATGATGAACAAGAATTTTTCAAGTTTTTTGCGAAGCCCGACGATACCAAGTCTTTCTAAAAAAACAGGCGTAAATTCAATCCATAATACGATAATATAACCGGTAACACAGAGCGCGACTTCAAACATCACTGAATTGAGTTGACCATACCAGGGCAGAAACACATTATAAATTTGCCAATAACGCCCCAAATCAAACATGACCGCCGTACCACCCAGCGTATAGCCGAACAAACTCGCCATCACAGCAGGACGTATAAGAGGATGATATTCTCCCTTGTTGAAAATATAAATCAATATCGCCATTACAAAACCGCCACAACCAAAGGCAGTTCCTATCACAACATCTATCGCAATCCAAATACCCCAGGCATAGCCATTGTTAAGATTAGAGACCGCGCCTAAGCCGAAGATAAAACGTTCAAGCATCAAAACGCCACCAATCAGGGCAAAGAAGGATAAAATGATGAAAGGTGTAGTCAGTAATTTTCCACCAAGCGGTTGATGTACACTCATAAATCCTCCTTTGGTGACTGCTCGTCATCATCGTGATGTTTACGGTTGCGATAAGCCATGAACAGAAGTCCACTCAACAATGTCAACGGTGCTATCATACCTTTATAAAGTGTATGCTGAATACCTTCAGAAATGCTGGCATAAGACTTATCAGGCACATTGGTGGGTAAACCTAATTTATCAAAAGGTACGCCCGACAGGTACATGACTTGTGTACCGCCTAATTCTGTATCACCGTAAAAATCCTTTTGGTATTTAGGAATTTGTGCAGTATGAGAATCTCTATCACCGCCTAGCTTGCCGCGTGGAAATTCATAAACTTCACCTTCTTCAGCACCCAGCCGCCGTTTAGCTTCTTCCTTTAATTCACGGACATCGCCAAACAATGAAGCACCTGTTGGACAAACATCACAACAAGCAGGTAATTTTCCCTGGGCTTGTAAATGAGAACAAAATTGACATTTGTGAATTTGTGGAAAAGGCGTTTCATAATCGAACTGAGGTACTGAAAATGGGCAACCTACTACACAATAACGGCAACCAATACACGCATCAGGATTATGCGTTACAACACCTGTTATTGGGTCTTTTTGCATAGCAGATACAGGACAAACGGATACACAGGAAGGATCAACACAATGCAGACAATGGCGTTTCATAAATGCATAACCATCGACTTCACGATCCTTTTGAGTCATTTCGCCATTGGTATATGCCTTGATGACGTTTAAGGTTTTAGCTGAAATGTCTATTGCAGAATCCCAAGCCCCTTCATTCCATCCTTGTTGAGATTCTAGGATTTCCAACGGTTGATCATTGGCTTGTTTGCAGGCTGCGACACAAGCTTTGCAACCAATACATAATGTAGAATCATATAACATGCCTACCGCTTTTGGAGGCAATTCTTTTGTTTCTCGCGGAGAAAAGGCTTGTGCTTCCTCAGCTACGATAGCTGTTAATGCACTACCCGTAGCCGCTTTTAGAAAATTACGTCGGTTAATTGCCATAACAACTATCCTCCTCAAGCCTTCTCAGGTTTAGCATCGTTTTCATTGGCTTCTTTGTCATTAGTCGATTCACCAATTTTAGAAGCTATCATAGCACCTGCACCTAGCAAAGCCCCGGTAATTCCACCAGCGACAGCGGCAGCACCCGGCGTAATACCTATTCCTTGTTCTTCAACAACGCGAGGAAAGAGAACGGGGGGTTCAACACTTTTATTTTCAGCAAGGGCATGAATAGGTTTTTGAAATACAACGCCTTGTTCAGTGCAACCAATACAAGGATGTCCTGTACCCACTGGCCAAGAAGCAGAGCCAACATCACCAAATAAAACGGCTGGACAATTGGCATAAGTTTCAGGGCCTTTACAACCCAGTTTATAAAGACACCACCCTTTGCGATGACCTTCATCGCCAAATTCCATAGCAAAACGACCTGCATCAAAATGAGGACGACGTTCACAGTTTTCGTGAATTAACCGTCCATAGGCAAATAAAGGCCGTCCTTTTTCATCAAGTTGAGGTAACTTGTTAAATGTCAAAAAGTGTAATAGCGTTGCTAATAAATTGTAAGGATTAGGTGGACAACCAGGAATGCTCACAATTGTTTTGTCTGCTAAGACTTTAGGTAATCCTACTGCGCCCGTTGGATTAGGCGGTGTAGATGCAACGCCTCCCCAAGAGGCACAAGAACCAATAGCGACAATGGTAGCTGCATCTTCCGCTGCTTCTTTAACGTGTGCTAATATTGTCTTATTGGCAATTTTGCAATAAATACCATTATGCTTTGTTGGAATTGCGCCTTCGACGACCAAAATATATTTGCCTTTATTGGCTTCCATAGAAGCGTGTCGGGCGGCTTCAGCTTGATGGCCTGCCGCAGCACTTAAGGCTTCGTGGTAATCTAAGGAAATTGTATCAAGAATAAGACCTTCTAATGTAGGGTGTGTTGCTCTGAGTAAAGTTTCTGAACAACCGGTACATTCTTGTCCCGACAGCCAAATCACGGGAGGCCTTTGTCCACTCGCAGCCGCTTCTGCAATCCTAATACCTGCTGTTGAAGCTAATCCTAAAGTAGCTGCTACCCCAGTACAAAATTTTATAAAATCTCGTCGTGTCAGATTTCCAAGCGTTCCTTTAACCTGTGTAAAATCAAAATCATCCGTTTTTGTCCTGTCCATAAATTTTCCCTCCATATAGAACAATTGCGTTTTTCTTTCTCAGGGTAAAACTCTTAAGATAAAAACATTGATATCTATTCTAGTGCAGGATCGCTCCAATATTTTAGACTACTTTTTTGAAAGAAATTGATCTCACTAGCTTTTTTAACATTTCTAATCAACTCCAAAAATCCGATTTTAAAAAAATCGGGTTTCTCTTAATTCTAAAAATACTAAAATATTTCTGATTATAACGAATTTTGGGGACACCCCCCTTTTTACCCCCTAACCCCCTGTACACAGGGGGAAGTCCCAAAATAGAAAAATT
>JAUCGK010000392.1 GCA_030378085.1 Candidatus Parabeggiatoa sp. HSG14 | reverse complement strand
GCATTGTTTATACACCACAACCGATTGTGGATTTTATGGTTAAGTCGGTTAATGAAATTTTGGATAAGGAGTTTGGCAAATCTTTAACGAGTAAGGGAGTGCATTTTCTTGATCCGTTTGTGGGAACAGGGAATTTTATGGTACGGCTTATGCGGGAAATTGCCAGTAAAGGTCGTATGGCTTTGAGTTATAAGTATAAAAATGAACTGCATTGCAATGAGGTGATGTTATTGCCGTATTACATCGCTTCAATGAATATTGAGCATGAGTTTTTGGATTTAATGGGTAAATACCAGCCTTTTGAGGGAATTTGTTTGGCTGATACGTTTGAATTGGCTGAAGATAATCAGGTTAAAATGTTTGCGCCTGAGAATACCGAGCGGGTGAAAAAGCAGCAAGGCACTGAATTTTTTGTGATTATTGGCAATCCGCCTTATAACGTGGGGCAAATTAATGAGAATGACAACAACAAAAATCATAAATATCCGGTGATTGATGGGCGGGTTAAGGAAACTTATGCCAAGGATTCTAAAGCAACTAATAAGAATGCTTTGGCTGATCCGTATGTAAAGGCGATTCGCTGGGCTTCGGATAGAATTGGAGAAGAAGGGATTGTCGTTTTTGTCACCAATAATGGTTTTTTGGATAATATCGCTTTTGACGGAATGCGTAAACATTTAGGACAAGATTTTTCTAAGCTGTATATACTTGATCTGGGTGGTAATGTACGGAAAAATCCTGGCAAAACCTCCAATGTTTTTGATATTAGAGTCGGGGTAAGCATCAATTTATTAGTTAAAAGTTCATCACCAGAAAAAAGTATTTATTATGCTCATGTTGGTGATGAATTAAGTAAAGAACAGAAGCTTAATTATTTGATAGGAAGAAATCTTGCTGGTGTAGATTGGCAAGTAATTAGCCCTAATGATGAAAGTGTTTGGCTAACAGAGGGCTTGCATTCTGAGTTTGATGAGTTTTTACCATTGGGGACTAAGGAAGCTAAAAAGGCGAAAGATGGTGATGGGATTGTTTTTAAGACGTATGGTTTAGGCATTGCAACCCATCGTGACGCTTGGGCATATAATTTCAATCAAAAGGTACTTGCTGAAAATATGCAGCGTACTATTGATGTCTATAATGAGCAGGTTAATAAATGGCAAGACTGGTTAAAAAATGATAAGAACCATGCCATTTTTGCTAAACTAAAGAAAAATGAGCAAAATGCTAAAATTGATGATTTTGTATTGTATGATGACAGTCGGATTAGTTGGGGGGAAACCTTAAAAACTTTTTTAAAGCGTGGTAAAGTAGCAGAATTTAATTCTCAACAAATCAGAGAATCTTTATATCGTCCTTTTATAAAATCTCACTTATTTTTTGATCGACTGTTTAATGAGAGAGTTTATGTCTTTCCTTCCATTTTTCCCATACCTACCACTGAAAATGAAAATCAGGTGATTTGTTTAGCTGGTGTTGGTGATAGGAAGGGTTTTGGTTGTTTAATATCAAACCTAATTCCTTCACTTGATTTAGCATTTGAAAAAACTCAATGCTTTCCGTTTTACACCTACAACGAAGACGGAACCAACCGCCAAGAAAACATCACCGACTGGACACTAAACCATTTTCAACAACACTACCAAGACAACACCATCACCAAATGGGCAATATTTCACTATGTCTATGGCTTATTACATCATCCAGATTATCGGGAAAAATACGCTGCCAACCTAAAACGAGAACTCCCTCGTTTACCCATGACTCCCGACTTTTGGGCATTTTCAACATCAGGCGAAAAGCTGGCTGAATTGCATTTAAACTACGAAGATGCCACGCCCTATCCGCTCAAAGCGATTGAAAATCCAAAAGTGCCGTTTAGTCTCAACCTCGAAAAAA
>JAUCGK010000073.1 GCA_030378085.1 Candidatus Parabeggiatoa sp. HSG14 | reverse complement strand
AAATCAATGTCTAAAATGTAGCTAAAGTTATCATTAAGTCAAAAAAAAACTGAGACAAGATGAAATTTTCTTGTTTGGGGACTTTTTTACAAAATTGACTGGCAACACTTAGAAATGAGGATTTTATAATTTCCAAAACTTGAAGTTGTCAAACCTGACAGGTTTTTAAAACCTGTCAGGTTTAGTTTAGGTTTTTATTAAATCCTGAATTCTTAGGCAATTTTTGCATGATTACATTATGATGATAAAGTCTATAAAATTACCAATTTTTAATTTTCAATAGAAAATTATGTATTTTTTAATAAATTTAGTTGTCCAAAAAAGTTTTGTTTGGTAAAAAATCTGATTTTTTAAAAAGGCTAAAACTTATTTTGAATGATTATAAATTATTCTCAAAATGTATGGAGGAAAAATTATGTCCATAAAAAAATGGCTGACTTTATGGATAATGTGTTTTTTGATAGGGAGTCATCACGTTGTTTTGGCTCAGGATACACCAAAAATTAAAGTATCCCCTGGTGCTGTCAATTTTGGAAATCAACCAGTCAAAATCGTCAGTGCAGAAAAAACCATTACCTTGACAAATACCGGAAAAGTAGAATTGAAAGGTATTCTCATTACCTTGAATGGAACAGACAGAAGTCTCTTTCGTCAATCAAATTCAACTTGCGAAAGTGTTCTTGCTGTTGGGGCTAGTTGCAAAGTTGATGTGACTTTTACCCCAAAAACCACTGGTGATGTGGAAACCACTTTGACGGTAAAATCAAAAGCTGGAACAAGTCCTGATGAGATAAAAATTCAGGGTACAGGGATAATCGAAAAACCGAGTGTCAAATTGAGTCCTGCTTCTTTGGATTTCAAAGATCAAGCTGTCAAGGAAACCAACCCTGAAGAAACGATTACCTTAACTAACAACGGTAAAGCAGAACTGAAGAAAATTCGTTTCAAAATTGAGGGAGCAGACAATTCTGTTTTCTCTATTTCTAAATCAAGTACTTGTGGTGTAACATTAGCTCCAAAAGAAAATTGCAAAATCAACCTTATTTTTAAGGCTAAAGAGACAGGCCCCCGAGAAGCCATTTTGACGATGACTTCCGATGCAGAAAGTAGTCCTGACCAGATAGCCCTTCAAGGCAATGGGGTAATCAATGTCCCTGCTGTAAAATTGAATTCAATCGCTGTAGATTTTAAAGAACAAGCAATTAAGGAAACCAGTCCTGAAGAAACGATTACTTTGACAAACAACGGTAAAGCAGAACTGAATAAAATTCGCCTCAAAATTGAGGGAACGGATAAATTGGTTTTTTCTGTTGCTGACTCAAGTACTTGTAGTGGTGCTACATTAGCACCAAAGGAAAGTTGCAAAATCAACCTCATCTTTAAATCTAAAGAGGCTGGAACCCGAGAAGCTGTTTTAACGGTGAATTCCAATGTAGAAGGTAGTCCTAACACCATAACACTTAAAGGTAACGGGGTAGTCCCTTTTCCTCTTGTGGAATTAACACTAGACGCAGTGGATTTTAAAGAACAACTGATTAAAAGTCCCAGTCGTGAGAAAAAAATCACCTTGAAAAATAACGGCACTGCAGAGCTGAAAAAAATCCGTATTAAGGTGACAGGCAAGAATGCAAGAGAATTTTCTTTAGCTGAATCAAGTGATTGTGGTTCTACCTTAGCGGTTAAGGCGAATTGTAAAATAAACCTCACTTTTACACCTAGAAATGAAGGAACCCGGGAAGCGACTTTGTCAATTGTATCGGATGCGGAAGACAGTCCTCATGAAATTGCACTCACAGGCATAGGCGTTAAAGAGAAACAGCCAGATACACTGAGTGTTAAACCTGCTTTGGTTGATTTTGGAAATCACGCAATTAATGTATCCAGTGATGAAAAAATGGTGACATTAAAAGGTATTGGTGAAAAGGGTGTCAGAGACATTGCTTTTATGATTGAAGGGGCTAATAAAGATGAATTTGTTACCGTATCAAGTACTTGTCAGGACAAACTGGGTGCTGGTAAAGATTGTTCCATTAGCTTTACCTTTACACCAACAAAACCAGGAATACGTGAAGCTACGTTGATGGTGAATTCGGATACGCCTTCAGGCACACAAGAAATTATACTTCAAGGCACGGGTATATCTAGTGACATGCCAATCGTTAATTTGACTCCTGCTTCTGTCACATTTAAGCAAAACATTTCTGAACCTGGTGCAGAAAGAACGGTAACTCTTAGCAATAATGGTGAAGCTGAATTAACAGGAATTTTGATTTCCATTGAAGGTGATATCAAAGATAACTTCGTTCAACAGAGCGATTGTGGAGAGACATTGGCAGGAGGTGAAGCATGTGACATTACCCTTATCTTCACGCCAACGGAAATAGGAACTGGTGAAGCCAGTTTGACGGTGACATCAAATGCCAGTACTAGCCCTGATACGCTTTTATTGAAAGGGATAAGCAAAACCGAAATCTCACAATATCCAAGCCTTGGGAAAGATAAGGTTGAACAGGTAGAATTTTCTGGTGGTGTTGCGCTTATTGTTGAAAATGAAGAAGGTGAATTGATCAGTGAAGCATTTGAACCTTCCTTAAGTATTTCTCAAGGACAACCTTTTGTGGTAAGCGGTGTGATTAACGCTATTCCTGAAGAACACCTTGAACAATCCGCTGATATTCTCGTTATTGCTTTTTACGCCCCTGAAAATATTTTGGAGAATAATAACGCGAGTCCTAAAAATTGCTCTATTCCAGAGATTAATTATTACATGAAAAGAAATAATGATTTTTCTTGTGAGAATGGCGTTGCGGAAGATATTAGCGATGGATGTGAAGAGCAACAAGCGTCTCCCTACGTCTGGGATGTATGGAATGGAAGTTTAGCGGCAATTAAACCATTGAAAACAATCAGTTTGCCAAAAACAGTGGACTTATCAGAAGAAAGTGACGAACCAATCTTTAAAGGTTCACTTGGTGACTTGACAGGACATTTTTGCTTCTACTTTGCTTATCAATTGCAAGACGGTACTTTGATGTTTAATGGTGAAACACCCATTACTCTTCTTATACAAAAGTAATCTGTAAGGAATGAAGCTTTAATAACTTCTGATGAGGTAATTTGGTACACAAAAGTTTTACCTCGTCAATTGATGTTACGCTTCCTCAAGTAGAGACAGGCCGTGTGTCTCTACTCATCGTTATACGCAAGTATTTAAGTCATTGATTTTATGGTAGGGTGTATAAGCGTCAGCGTCATATACCAAACCCCGAAAAAGGGGGATGAGCTACGCTTATCCACCCTACATGAAGCTCATTTTGACTTGTGTATAACGATGAGAGCCAAGCCTTGGGATAAATCACCAGGCTAAGAAGTTCAGTGCGTAACATCAGCTCGTTAACTTTTATATTAGTGCAGGATCGCGGAAGTTTCCAGACCACTCAAACGTCAAAGAAATCCGAATTTTTCAAAAAATCGGATTTCTTATATGGTTTGGGGATTGAAGCTTTCCTGCACTAGGTATTTAAGACTGGCTTAGGTTTATTAAAGAATTGTCCAGATAAATATTGGTTCTATAGTTTTTCAGATAAATAATTTCACACGCCAAACCTGACAGGTTTTGGAAACCTGTCAGGTTTTTGGAAGTTATTTTTATGAACATCTATCTTAGGTAAGAATTGTCCAGATAAATATTGGTTCTAAATAAATTTTACAGCAAGAATAAATTTGGTTCTAAGTATGGTGGGCAAACGTTTTTTTGTTCACCCTATACCCTTTCTCCTTTCCCCTTTCCCCAATCAAAATGGATGTTATATTAGCTCAACCTCGTGGTTTCTGTGCTGGTGTAGTACGTGCTATAGAAATTGTTGAACGTGCAATTAATCTTTATAAACCTCCGATTTATGTCTTACATGAAATTGTTCATAACCGCTATGTCGTAGATGATTTAAAAAAACGAGGTGCTGTCTTTGTAGAAACACTAGAAAAAGTGCCAAAGGGTTCAATCTGTATTTTTAGTGCTCATGGCGTAGCTACTACAGTAGTTAAAGGTGCAGAACAACAAAAGCTACAAGTGATTGATGCAACTTGCCCTTTAGTAACAAAGGTACATTCGCAAGCACAACGATATGCCGAACAAGGTTTTGAATTGATTATTATAGGTCATGCAAAACACCCAGAAGTAGAAGGAACTCGTGGCTGTGTGACAGGCATAGTACATGTTTTGTCCACAGTTGAAGAAGCTGCTACATTACAGGTTAAAAAAACTGAACGCTTGGCTTATGTGACTCAAACAACTTTGAGTGTTGATGATACTCGCGAAGTTATTAATGCTTTAAAAGTGCGTTTTCCAAAAATTCAGGGGCCTTCGCTAAATGATATTTGTTATGCCACTCAAAACCGTCAAAATGCAGTACGTCAACTTGCTTCTGAGATTGAGGTGTTATTGGTGGTGGGTGCTCATAATAGTTCTAATTCTAATCGCTTGAAAGAAGTGGGAACACATGCTCGTATACAGTCTTATTTGATTGAAAACGAGAAAGATTTAAAAACTGACTGGTTTGCTAATAATCCCACTGTAGGTATTACAGCAGGTGCATCCACTCCAGAAGTCTTGATAGAAGGTGTACTACAACGTTTACGTCATTTTGGCGTGACAACAATTAAAACTATGCAAGGAGAACCTGAAACAACCACGTTTCGTATTCCTGCCTCTTTGTTATAATGATATTTGAGTTCCATTTTTTTGGACTCTCTCTATATCTCGAAGGTTTATCCAAGAGAATCCACTTCCAAGACAAAAATGATTTATGGAATTATTACCCCTAACTGCTATCTCTCCTATTGACGGACGTTATGCAAGCAAAACGCTTGCATTACGCTCTATTCTCAGTGAATTTGGTCTTATTCGATATCGAGTATTTGTTGAAATTCGTTGGTTACAATTTCTTTCTGCCCATCCTGATATCGTTGAAGTACCTAAATTTAGTAGTGAAGCCCAAACGTTGTTAAATGATTTGGCTAACAATTTGACTGTTGATGAAGCTCAAAAAATTAAAAGCATTGAACGGACAACTAACCATGATGTTAAAGCAGTAGAATATTTCATTCGGGAAAAAATAATCATTCATCCCGAATTAATGGCTGCTAGTGAATTTATTCATTTTGCCTGTACTTCTGAAGATATCAGTAATTTAGCTTATGCTCTGATGCTAAGCGAAGCGCGTCAAAAAATCCTATTGCCAAAAATGGATGCTGTGTTAACTGCACTTACAGGGTTAGCAGGACAATATGCCGATATTCCCATGTTATCCCGCACTCACGGGCAACCCGCTTCCCCAACAACATTGGGTAAAGAAATTGCGAATACCGCTTATCGTTTACATCGCCAATGTGAACAAGTCGCACAAGTCTCTTTTATGGGAAAATTCAACGGTGCGGTTGGTAATTATAATGCCCATTTAGCTGCTTATCCTTACCTTAACTGGGAAAACATTGCTGAACAATTTGTTACCCAATTAGGTTTAAAATGGAATCCCTATACCACGCAAATTGAACCTCATGATTATATCGCAGAACTTTTCAATGCCTTAACCCGTTTCAATACTGTTCTGATTGATTATTGCCGTGATACGTGGAGCTATATTTCTTTGGGCTATTTCAAGCAAAAAGCCGTTGAGGGAGAAATTGGTTCTTCTACTATGCCACACAAAGTCAATCCCATTGATTTTGAAAATGCTGAAGGTAATTTGGGCATTGCTAATGCGCTTTTAAATCATTTGGCGACAAAATTACCCATTTCACGGTGGCAACGCGATTTAACAGATTCTACGGTATTACGCAATCTTGGGGTTGGCATCGCACATAGCCTTGTTGCTTATGACTCTTGTTTAAGAGGGATTGGTAAATTAGAGGTGAACCGTTCGGTGATTGAGGCGGATATTAATCCAGCATGGGAAGTACTGGCAGAGCCAATACAAACTGTAATGCGTCGTTACAATGTACCACAAGCTTATGAAAAATTGAAAGATTTAACACGAGGGAAAGGTATCGATCAAGTGAGTTTACAAGCCTTTATTGGTGATTTACCGATTCCTGAAGAGGAAAAAACGCGCTTACTAAATCTTATGCCAGCCACTTATACGGGCAATGCTGCTACACAAGCAAAATCTCTACTATCTTACCTACGTACATCAATGCCATTGAGCTAATGATTTTAATTGGGTAATTACAAGGAATTATCCCTACAAAATCAATGAATTACAAAACTGTTTATTGTAGGGGCAATCCCTCGTGGTTGCCTTTTATCAAAAATCCGAAAAACGCTCGCCAGACCTGACAGGTTTTGAAAACCTGTCAGGTCTTAAAAATCCGAAAACCTGAACGCTCAGAGTATATATCGAAATAATTGAGTAAGATAGTAGTGATGTTCAAAGTTCAAAGTGAAGTTTTGTGCAAGAGCTAACAAGGCTTCACTTTAAACTTTAATATCAAAACTACTCTTTTGGTAAAGAAGCTTGAATTGTATCAGAGTCAAGTACCCATTTTTTCTCTTTATCGCCTTTAAACGTATAAATTTCCTGCCTCCGAATGCCGCGTTGAATACCAGCACGATCTAAAGCAGCCCAAACATTTTCCCATAGTGATTGTAAAATTTTGAATTTCTTGCTGTAATCCTCAAGACAAATATATGTCCAATAACTCGCCATCCAGTTTTCGATACCTTCATACAGGGTAAAAGGAGCTGGCTCTTTAAGAATACCCTCTACAGATAACAATGCTTCATCAAGCACTTTTTTCACTTGTTCTGGCGGATGACGAGGATCAATGTAAATTGTAGGGCGCAACCAGAGATTTTCCTTGTTACTGAAATTGGAAATATCTGAAGCAGCTACTATGCTATTTGGAATAATGACTTGAAAACCGGTGCGTGTGCAAATTCGGGTGGCACGCCAATTCACATCTTCAACGAGACCTTCATCATACGAACCTATCTTGACCCAATCACCCATACAAAATGGACGTTCTAGATGAATTGCAAGTCCAGAAAAAATATTTGATAGATTCATTTTAACCGCTAAACCGATAATCATGGCTAAAACCCCTGAAGTTGCCAATAAACTTGTAAGTGGCCTATCAAATACAAAACCGATAATGCCAAAGATAGCTAACAGATAAATGATGAAAACCCAAAGACGACGTATAAGTTTTGGAATAGGGCGACAAGTTTTTTTCTCAATGGGTTCCCATAAAAAATGAATAATTGCAATATGTACAAAAATAGCTCCTATTATCCACCATAAACTGCTAAATATTATGATAGTGGCTTCAGAGTAGGAGTCTGGGATATATGGTGTCATAAGCCAGTTAACCAATATTTTCTCACTAGATAACAGTAGGAGAAATATAGAAATTATCTTAAAAGTGAAAATCAAAGCAAAAAAACGTTGAAAAAAATCATATTGACTCATTATCAACAATAAAATAACAGTAAATATGCTTAAAAACAAAATGATTCCGGCTGTCTTTTGTGGGATGAGAAACAACAGGCTCAATTCATCTTCTTCTGCCATAATATCCATGTTAAATAAAGAATATTCAACAGTTGTATCTTGAACTTTAAGATATTTGGGGTTACCCAAAGAATCCTTAACAATAATATCCTGGAAAAAATCAGCTAGAATGATCATGCTATTGTATTTAGGATTAAGCACATGTGTTTTTTGAAGTTTTTTTGTGAATGATCCCTGGGCAAGTCCCATACCAAGCGTATCTACCACATAAACTAACTGGTTGCGAGGTAATTGACGGTGATGAAAACTCATCCCAAAATTGTGTAATCCGTAATAATGATATTTAGACATAAAATTTTTTTTGAAATGACCCTTAACATGGTAAAGATGATAATTCATTCCCTCTTCTATTATGATATCAATGGGTTCATCCAATTGAACCGGTTTGATGGCATTGATAAATTTGATATTTTTAGAATCAAAAATATCTTTAAATCGAAACCATAAGTAAAAATCTAGGGTGTAAGTTGAAGCTGCTAAATCCACTTCACTAATTTCATTGACTCTAATACCTGTGTAAACAACATTGGTTTTATACATGTACTTGTTGTTCATTTGTAGGATACGCTTATCCTTTACAGCTTCAAGATTGGAAACTTTGTTAACGCTGAGTATATCTTTAAACTGAATCGGGGCTGAAACAATTGTTCCCTGTTTATAAATACCCATAAAAATGGGTTTTTGGGCGTTTCCTTGCTTATCAAAATAATTAAAACCAGCGACTCCTCTAACAGCATTATCAATATGAGTCAAGTTATTAGCTAAATAATCCCTTAATTTTTGCCGATCTGCTTGAAGATTGGTTTTTAGACCTGAAATCCCTGATTTTTTAATTGCATCAACGAGCATGATAGCTGCATCATAGGCAAAGGCAGAATGCCAACTGTTCACCTTTTTTTTATAAACAGTTTGATAAATTTCTTTGAAATTTAAAGCCTCATTATTAGCACTGTCAAAAATAAGAGGCGTTGTAACATATAACCCATCTGTATAATAACCAGGATTTCTTTGCTCTTTTGGAAATTTCTCAAAACCTTTTGGAAAATTTGACGCAAAAGCATCAGAACCGAGCATGACATTTTTTATACCTAAATCCTTAATGGACTTGACTAAATAAACACCTTCATTGGCATGAGTTGCCAAAAAAATAATCCCCGCTTTTGTAGAGTTAGCTTTTAGTTCCTTAACAATTTTATCCAGTGTCTGATTTTTATTAACATCGTCTTCTTGAAAATTCCATTGATATTTGACTTCTATACCTAAATTACGGGCAGTTTTAGAAAAAGCTTGAGCAAGGTAAGCACCATAAGCATCATTGCTATGGATAATACTGGCAGTATTTTGATGAAAAACGTTTTTCACGTAATTTGCTAAAAAACGACTTTGCAAATCATCATCAAAAATGGTACGGAAGTACCATTCATTATTTTGCGTTACTTTCACATTGGTAGAAAAAGGAGTTACAGCTGGAATGTGATTTTCCTTATAAATTTCCCCACCGCTTATAGAACAACTGCTATACAAGTGTCCAATAACGGCAATTACCTGATTTTTTTCTACGATTTCAAGGGCCTTTTGTTTGGCAAGTGCGGGATCATTTTGGTCATCAAAAACATCAAGAATTACTTTGCGCCCATTAATGCCTCCTTCTTGATTGATCATATTAAGGTATAATTGAATCCCATCAATATTAGACTTTCCATCTGGGGTATTTTTTCCAGCTACAAAGGCAATGTGTATGGTTTCTCTTTCCACAAAATAGTACGTTAAAGTGATTCCAACAAAAGTGAGTGAGGCGATTACGCTTAACAAAAAAATTTTATAATTGATTTTCATAGATTAACCTCATAAATGGTTTGGTAATTGGGGCGTTGCTCATCGTTTCGACAATTTTAAGCAGGAGCAGATTTGCAACCTGCTCCGCCATGTTTCTGTTGTTTTAATAACTCAAATGTAACGTTTGGTATTGCAAACCCCGTTCAACAACTCAAGGTAACTCCAAAAAATTAATATATTATTTAACAGGGCAACCACAAGGGATTGCCCCTACATGCCATCATCAATTGGTTGGGGTGATCCATTGTGGTTACCCCTTAGTGGTATATTATTCTTTGGATATTGCCCAATTGACGAAGCGATGATCAAGTCCTGATTTTTCTTGTCACTAAAGTTGGAAATATCTGAAGCAGCTACTACACTATTTGAAATAGTTACTAAAAAACCGGTGCGTGTGCGAATTCGAGTGGCACGCCAGTTTATATCTTCAACGATGCCTTCATTATACAAACCTATCTTTACCAAATCACCCTCACAAAATGGGCGTTCTAGATGAAGTGCAAGTCCAGAAAAAATATTTGACAGATTCATTTTAACCGCTAAACCGATAATCATAGCTAAAACTCCAGAAGTTGCTAATAAACTTGTGAGTGGTCTATCAAATACAAAACCGATAATACCAAAAATGGCTAACAGATAAATAATAATAAACCAAAAACGACGTATAAGCCGTGGTATGGGGTTACCGGTTTTTTTCTCAATAGGATTCCATAAGAAATGAATAATTGCAATATGCACAAGAATGGCTCCTATTAGCCACCACAAACTATTAAATACCATGATAGTGGTTTCAAAGTAAGAGGCTGGAGTATATGGCGTCATAAGCCAGTTAAGTAAGATTGTCTCACTAGATAACAGTACGAAAAATATAGAAATTATTTCAAAAATGTAAATCAAAGTAAAAAAACGTTGAAAGAAAGCAGATTGACTCATTATCAACAATATAATGGCGACAAATGTACTTAAAAACCAAATCATTTTCACTGATTTTTGTGGGATGAAAGACAGAAAACTCAATTTATCCTCTTTTACCATAATATCCATGTTAAACCGAGAATATTCTATGGTTGCATCTTTAACCTTGAGATATTTGGGATTACCCAAAGAATCCTTGACAATAGTATCTTGAAAAAGTTTAGCTTGAGTAATCTCATATTTTTTACTAAGTACTTCTGTTTCTTGAAGTTTTTTTGTTAATGATTCCTTGGTGAGTGCCATGCCAAGTGCATCTTTCACATAAATGAGGTTGTGGCGGGGTAATTGACGGTGATGAAAACTCATCCCAAAATTATGTAACCCGTAATAATGATATTTAGACATAAAATTTTTTTTGAAATGACCCTTAACATGGTAAAGATGATAATTCATTCCCTCTTCTATTATGGTATCAATGGGTTCATCCAATTGAATTGGTTTGATGGCATTGATAAATTCGATATTTTTAGAATCAAAAATATCTTTAAATCGAAACCATAAATAAAAATCTAGAGTGTAAGTTGAAGCCGCTAAATCCACGTCACTAATTTCATTGACTCTAATACCTGTGTAAACAACATTGGTTTTATACATGTACTTATCACCAATTTGCAATATACGCTTATCCTGTTTTACATTTTTAAGATTGGAAACCTCTTTAAAGTTGGGTATATCTTTAAACTGAATCGGAGCAGAAATAATTGTTCCACTTTTATAAATGCCCATAGAAATCGGTTTTTGGGCATCTCCATGCTTATCAAAATAATTAAAACCTGCGACTCCTTTGATGGCATTATCAATACGAGTCAAGTCATTAGCCAAATAATCCCTCAACTTTTGCCTATCTGCTTGAAGCGTGGTTTTTATACCTGAAATTCCTGACTTCTTAATAGCGTCAACAAGCATGATAGCGGCATCATAGGCAAAGGCAGGATGCCAATCAATCAATTCTTTTTTATAGGCAGTTTGATAAATTTCTTTGAAATCTAAAGCTTGTTTATTAGCACTGTCAAAAATAAGAGGCGTTGCAACATACAACCCTTCCGTATAATAACCAGGATTTTTTTGCTTTTTTTGAAATTTCTTAAAACCTTTTTGAAAGTTTGAGGCAAAAGCATCGGATCCGAGTATGACATTTTTTATGCCCAAATCCTTAATGGATTTGATTAAATAAACACCTTCATTGGTATGAGTTGCCAAAAAAATAACACCAGCTTCTGTAGACTTGGCTTTTAATTCCTCAACAATTTTGCTCAATGTCTGATCTTTATGAGCATCGTTTTCTTGAAAAGTCCATTGATATTTAACTTCTATACCTAAATCACTGGAGGTTTGAGAAAAAACTTGAGCAAGGTAAGCACCATAAGCATCATTGCTATGAACAATACTGGCGGTGTTTTTATGAAAAACGTTTTTTACGTAATAGGCTAAAAAATGACCTTGTAAATCATCATCAAAAATGGTACGGAAGTACCATTCATTATTTTGCGTTACTTTCACATTGGTAGAAAAAGGAGTTACAGCTGGAATGTGATTTTCCTTATAAATTTCCCCACCGCTTATAGAACAACTGCTATACAAGTGTCCAATAACGGCAATTGCCTGATTTTTTTCTACGATTTCAAGGGCCTTTTGTTTGGCAAGTGCGGGATCATTTTGGTCATCAAAAACATCAAGAATTACTTTGCGCCCATTAATGCCTCCTTCTTGATTGATCATATTAAGGTATAATTGAATCCCATCAATATTAGACTTTCCATCTGGGGTATTTTTTCCAGCTACAAAGGCAATGTGTATGGTTTCTCTTTCCAGAAAATAGTACGTTAAAGTGATTCCAACAAAAGTGAGTGAGGCGATTACGCTTAACAAAAAAATTTTATAATTGATTTTCATAAATTAACCTCATAAATTATTTGAGTGATGGATGTACTATGGGTAAATTATTTCATGCACATTCCTAAGGAACAAAAGTTCAATAACTTTCTAACTGATGTTATACACAGTGTTTCTACGAGACTCAATATTCAAGTTTCTAAAAAATAATGTAATTACTCAGCCTCTCGTTCCAACGCGCCAGCGTCACTACCATTGAATTAAGGAAAATTTGTTGGAGTCCAAACCTTCAGGTTTGGCTGATTCAAATTAAAATCAAAGACTAAAGGTTTGGACTCCAAGGCTTAAGACGCTCCAGCGTTGGAACGCATTTCGTGATGCTCTAGCGTCACTCCTTATAAAAAAGCATTAACATTTATCATGAGACTGAGTAGTTACCTATTTTTTTAAGGTAATTTTGTATCTTCTCAAAAAGTGTGGGTAAACTCGCCCAAACCTGACAGGTTTTGGAAACCTGTCAGGTTTTTTCCACAGAATTTAGAGAAGATACGTAATTTTTTTCTATAAATTTTGTTGGTTTCTCATTTAAAGAATTTGTAAAAAAAACTTGAATCCCTCCCAAAAATCTGATTTTTTCAAAAATCAGATTTTTTTAAAAACCAAAAATATTTTAAATAACAATAAATTACGAATTTAAGCAAAAATTGTTCCGTTCCTTATTGGTAACAAGCATTATTACTACCATCATGATTTAACCACCATTGACGAATACATTCACAGGTAAATTTTTATTACTAAACTTAGGAATGAGGATTTAATAATTTGCAAAATTTTGGTGCTAAACCTGACAGATTTTAAAAACCTGTCAGTCGTATTTTATTGAATCCTCATTCCTTAGTTTTGGATTTTATAGAATCCTTATTCCTTATCTTGTTTTTTAAGACACTATCTTAAATTTGACAATACTACATTATCATTACATCATACAAGGCACGTTTTAGGAAATCTCAAAAAAAATAATTTGCTATAAATAATTCTATGATTGTAACAGATTTTGGTGCCCCCTAACCCCCCGTACACGGGTGGAACCAAACATCATTCGACACTTTGCTTTTTCTATTTTGGGACTTCCCCCTGTGTATGGGGGTTGTGTACGGGGGGTTAGGGGGTGTCCCCAAAATTCGTTATAATCAGAATAATTCTATGATTATGTTGTAGAGACGCGAGCATCGCGTCTCTACAAATCTAAAGGTAAATAATTCCATGATTATTTACAACACAAGCCGAGACGTGAGCATTTAGAGATGCGAAAATTTAGAGACGCGAGTACCGCGTCTCTACAAAAAAAATAAAATAAGAAAAGATACTTTAAATTTCAATATGGAGAAAAAACGATGGCTAATACATATACTGAAGTAACCCAAGAGTCATGGGGAAATCGTCTTAAAAGTTCATTACAAGCTGCCCTTATAGGATTTGTGTTGTTTTTTGGCGCGTTTTATTTGCTGTTTTGGAACGAAGGGCGATCAGTTAATCTCGCTAAAACATTAGAAGAAGGCGAACGTGCTGTTATCTCTGAAGATGCTTATTTCATTAATCCAAATAATGAAGGTGAACTCATCCACCTAACAGGTAAAGCAACGACTGATGAAACCTTAACCGATGCCATATTTGGTGTGATATCTCCCAATACGATTAAGTTACAACGTATTGTGGAAATGTACCAATGGGAAGAAAAGCAATCCACAGAAACGGAAGAAAAATTGGGAGGGGGCATTGAGAAAAGAACGACTTACACCTATTCTAAAATTTGGTCTGAAAAGAGCATTGATTCCAATCAGTTTAAACAATCCGCAGGTCATTTTAATCCGCCTGCTATGCATGTCAACAAAGAGCTACTCACTACTGATGAAGTAAAACTGGGTGAATTTACTTTATCTACCAGCCTTGTTGGAAAGATGAATAAGTATCAAGCATTACCGATGACAACAGATACGCTTGAAAAAGTCCCAGCAAGTCTTCGTTCCCAGTTTAAAAACAGTACGTCTGCGCTAGAAGAATCGCATGATAATTTTCATTTACATCAAGAAAAGTACTATATAGGCCAAAATCCCAACTACCCTCAAATTGGGGATGTTCAGATAACTTTTAAGGTTGTATTGCCTGAAACAATAAGTGTTATTGCTCAACAAGAAGGTTCTAGCTTAGTGCCTCATATCATTGAAAAAACAGGCGGTGAAATTGAGCTGTTTGAATATGGTACGGCAAGTGCTAAAGAAATGTTTGAACACGAGAAAATGATAAATACCATGCTTACTTGGTTGCTACGTTTAGGTGGTTTCTTAATGATGTACACCGGTTTGCTTATGATATTTAATGTATTGAAAATACTGGTTGCTGTTATACCTGTATTGGGCAATATTGTTGAGTTTGTGGGTTCTTTAGTTGCTTTCATCATCGCTACTGCATTCTCTATTATGACCATTGCCATCTCTTGGTTATTTTACCGTCCGATGCTGGGTATATCACTTCTAGTCGTTGCGGCAGTACTTTTGTATTTATTGAAATTTTTGAAGAAACCGCAACAAGGCTCAACTGTTTCAGAAGAAGGTGGCATAAATTGGCAATTTCCTAATAACCGCATGAATATACCCTCTTTTGTATCAGGAAATATATGGCAATCTCTTAATAGTAAGACGAATACATCATTTCTTGCATCAGGAAACAAGCCTCCCATTCACAGTATATCAACGTGTCAATCGCAGAGATTTAATGGTGGCACTTTATCAGCACTTGATCATGCTTCAAATACATTTCCTAAAAGGAATCAATCCATTAAGAAAACATTGGTTCATCAGGAAACAGTATTTGAAACATCTGGCGTGGCTCAGCAAACTTATGCTCATCATAAACCAAACAAGCTAAAACCATTTCCAGAAGATACTCGAATAGTTAGCAATACATCTCCATTGCAGCCCAATACAGCAGTATCTCATACTTCTGAAGGTACTCTACAAGCACTGAACCGCCCAAAAATTCAATTAAATAAGGATATTGGAAAAGTTGACAACATGTCTCAACTTCAAAACTCTGACACGAGAGTTCAAAAAGCAGAGACAAGACAAAATGATTTGCACAAGCAACTTGAAAAAGAGAAATTGGAGGAAGATGAGGAACTTGCCGAAGAAGCTTTGCGTGCCAATCATGCTTTAAAACTGATTGGTTTTTAGTGGTTATTGAATTTCCCGATATCAATATATACTCCAGACGTTCAAATTTTCGGTTTTTTGAATCACTCAAACGCTAGAAAAGACCTGACAGGTTTTCAAAACCTGTCAGGTATCAAATCCGAAAACCTGAACGTTTGGAGTATAACAATGATACGGTTGCTTTATTATAATGCGGCTTGCAAGGCACGACGAATCAAAACTTCACTGCTCAAACCGTCTTCTGAAACAGCACGTACCCAACGGGTGGCATCAGAAGACTTGTAACCTAATGCAACCAAAGCACTGATAGCATCTTCAACGGGACTGGTTAAGCCTTGTGTAAGGGATTTCGGTATAGGAATAGTCGTGGTGGATTCTGGTGTACTATTACTTGTCTGCCAATTTTTTAAGCGATCACGCATTTCGACAACTAATCTTTCAGCCATTTTTTTGCCAACACCAGGAATACGAATCAGGCGAGTAGTATCGTTACTGTTGACACATTGCACAAAAGTCGCTAATTCCATTGAAGATAAAATGCTTAATGCCAATTTGGGGCCAATGCCACTGACACGAATCAGATCACGAAATAGTCCCCGCTCTGATTCATTAAGAAAACCATAAAGTACATGAGCATCTTCGCGCACACTGAGATGAGTCAATAAACGAACTTCAGTGTTAACTTCAGGTAAGTTATAAAAAGTAGACATTGGTGCAAACACTTCATAGCCCACACCTTGAACATCAATAACTAACAGGGGTGGTTGTTTTTCTATTAATAAACCATGTAAACGACTAATCATTATGTATAATATATAGGGATTGACGAAATAAACGGATTTTTCCAGCGTAATCCTTCAGGTATACTCCAAACGTTCAAGTTTTCGGATTTAATACCTGCCAGGTTTTTAAAACCTGGCAGGTCTAGTGGACGTTTTTAGTTTATTCTCAATAATCCGAAAACTTGAACGTTAGCAGTATATATGGTGTATAACAACACCTTCACCAATAGAAAGTTTACCAGGATTTTGGGAAATCGTACCTAATGAATGAAATAACAAATTCTGGCCTTGGCGAAAGTATTGGTATAAAAAATATCAATTCATGAGTGAATGAATATTAGTGATGGGCGTGGCATAAAGCAACAGCCAAGGCATCTGCGGCATCTACTTGTGGAATATCGGAAAGAGATAACAGTATTTTAACCATCTGTTGTACTTGTGTTTTCTCAGCACGACCCGTGCCAACAACCGCTTGCTTAATTTTGGTGGGCGCATATTCATGCACCGATAAACCCTGTTGTACACAGGCAACAATAGCAACACCTCGTGCTTGCCCTAATTTAATAGCAGAAGCGGCATTGCGATGCATAAAAACTTGTTCAATTGCAGAAATAGTGGGTTGATACTGTTCAATAATCTGATTGATACCCGTATAGATTTCAGCTAAGCGTAACGGCATAGATTCTGAGCGCATTCGTATGCAACCACTAACAACATATTTAGATTGTTGTCGGTGAACATCAATCACCCCAAAACCTGTGAGTCGAGAACCGGGATCTATACCTAAAATGCGTGTAATCACAGCAAATTATGCCAATTGTCCCATGATTTCATCACTAATATCTGCATTAGAGTAGACTTGTTGAACATCGTCTAAATCTTCTAACATATCCAATAAACGAAGCATTTTTCCAGCGTTATTCAAATCAAGTGCTATATTGGTTGATGCCCGCATTGTTACTTCCGCTTGACTTGATGACAGTTTAGCTTTTTCCATCGCTTCTTTGACAAGGTAAAAATCATCAGGTGTTGTTAACACATCAATGGAATCATCGTCATTACTCACTATATCTTGAGCACCCGCTTCTAAGGCAATTTCCATGATTTGGTCTTCGTTACTACCGGGAGAAAAACTAATAAGTCCTGCTTTTTCAAATAAATAAGCAACAGAACCACTTGTGCCTAAATTACCACCACATTTACTAAAAGCATGACGTACATCAGCCACAGTACGGTTACGATTATCAGTCATACAATCCACTATCACCGCTATACCACCAGGGCCATAACCTTCATAACGGACTTCTTCGTAGTTTGCTCCATCTGTAGCCCCTGAACCACGTTTGATGGCGCGATCTATCGTATCCTTGGTCATATTACCTGCCAAAGCTTTATCAATGGCAGCACGCAGACGTGGATTAGAAGCAGCATCGCCACCTCCTAAACGTGCGGAAATGGTAATTTCACGGATTAATTTAGTAAATAATTTGCCTCGTTTTGCATCCTGTGCACCTTTACGGTGCTGTATGTTTGCCCATTTACTATGTCCAGCCATAATACAATTATTCAGTTATTAGTTATTCAGTTATCAATTCTCCGTTTATTGACAACCAAACGCTTTTTGACGGCCTACATCCTTGGTAGCTAACTTGTTCCCCTCAAAATATACTTTTTTTCCTCCCAATGATACATCACTGCTTGTTGTCACAGGTAAAAGACACTTAGGCGGTAAAACAGGCAATGGTAGTGTCAGAGGGATAATTTTCCATGCCTTGTCATTATTGTAAGTACTCAAAATTACATAACCATCAGAATGCCACCTTGTTTTCATCGGTTCATCTATATCCACCGTTTGATTGTCGAAGATGTTTAAATTATTGGCATGTAAAAATTCCACTGTGACTTTACGACATTCTGGACTATAGATATGTGCTAATTGTTGTCCGTCAGGTGATGGGATTACAGTATGATGCACTTGTGGTAATTTTGATATATTAGAGGCTGTATTTTTTTTGCCTCGACATGGTTGATGCTCACTATCAGGGGTTTCGATAATCAAAATTTCATGGCCAGAAGCATTGATTTTATCAAAGCGTCGTACACCATTATCCAATTTTGATTCCACTATAAAATAGCCAGCTTGTTTCATATAAAATATCTGATCAACCTGATAATCGCGCCATTCAGTAATGGTACGTTGTCCTGATCCATCAATATTTTGTACTGAAACTTGATGTTTGAAATGAGCCTGATTTGAAGGGTTATCTTTATTGTGTTTTACCACGACCACATCTGAACCATCATCAGCCCATACAACCTTGTTATTTGCTTGTATAACTAAGTCTTTTTTTAGTACATGATTACTACAACCTGTCAGTAGCAACCCTCCCAACAAAGTGGTTATCAATAAATAGTTATTCATTTTTTTTGACCTATTTTATCTTCTTGACCCTTCAATAAATTGCGGATATTAGAACGATGTCGCCAAATCAATAGAATAGCCATAATAAAGCTCATAAAAATATATTCCCTTATACCCGTAAACCACATATAAGCGGGTGTGGAAATAGCGGCAATAATAGCAGCTAATGCTGAATAACGAAATAGCATTGCCATGAACAACCACGTTGCTAATGTTGCTAAACTAACTTGCCATGCCAATATCAACAATGCACCAAAGGCAGTTGCGACTCCTTTACCTCCCCGAAAATGAAAAAAAACGGGATATAAATGTCCCAAAAACACAGCTAAGCCTGCACCTGCTAATACTATCTCTTCTGTGGTAAAAAATTTTGCAACCCCTATTGCTATTACACCCTTAAGTACATCTAAGCACAATGTAATCAATGCTGCTTTTTTACCACCATGACGTAATACATTCGTTGCCCCAGGATTACCAGAACCTTGAGTACGCGGATCTGGCAACCCCATCATTTTACAAACAATCAAAGCACCAGATAAAGAACCTAATAAATAGGCGAAAAAAATCAAGAAAATATCAATAAACATATCAAAGTAAGAAAATCAAATACTTAAATTAAACAAGTATAAATTAACCTGAGTTCGATGTAAAAATAGAGTTAATTCAATATTGTTCCCCAATTTTATTTGGGAACGCACTGTCTGCCAAGCTTTGCTTGGCAAAACTCGAAGCAAAGCTTCTGATGCATTGTGTTCCCAAATAAAATT
>JAUCGK010000531.1 GCA_030378085.1 Candidatus Parabeggiatoa sp. HSG14 | reverse complement strand
TTGCCAGACGCAATATTATTGCGCGTGAAATTGAGGGAGTGATTGAGAAATTAACAGCGAAATCTTTTAATCGGGATGCGTTTTTTGCGGAATTGCAGTATTTTTATCATGCGTTAGAAATGGTTGCTGCGACGATTAGTGAATATAGTTATAAGCAGCATTTTTTGAATACGATTTATGAGCAGTTTTTTCAAGGCTTTTCGGTAAAAGTAGCCGACACGCATGGGATTGTTTATACGCCACAGCCGATAGTGGATTTTATGGTGCGTTCAGTGGAGGAGATTTTACAACGGGAATTTGGAAAGTCGTTAGTTGATAAAGGTGTGCATATTTTGGACCCTTTTGTAGGCACTGGAAATTTTATCACGCGAGTCATTCAGGAATTGGGAACGAAAGGCAAACGAAAGTTAGATTATAAGTATAAGCATGAATTGCATTGTAATGAGGTGATGTTGTTGCCTTATTATTTGGCGTGTATGAATATTGAGCATCAATATTTAGAATTGATGGGACGTTATCAGCCATTTGAGGGGATTTGTTTAGCCGATACTTTCGAGTTGGCAGAGAAAAAACAAAAAGATTTGTTTACACAAGAGAATACTGAGCGGGTTAAACAACAGAAAAAGAAGGATTTTTTTGTGATTATTGGTAATCCTCCTTATAATGCTAGTCAAGCCAATGAGAATGACAATAATAAGAATCAAACTTATCCAACTCTGGATGGTTGGGTACGAGATACTTATGCCAAAGATTCCACTGCCAGCAATAAAAATGACTTGTTCGATCCTTATGTAAAAGCCATTAAATGGGCTTCTAAAAGAATTGAAAATGAAGGCATTGTTGCGTTTGTCACCAATAACGGCTTTTTGGATAATATTGCTTTTGATGGAATGCGAAAGCATTTGGCTCAAGATTTTTCTAAGATTTATGTCTTGGATTTAGGCGGTAATATTAGAAAGAATCAGGGGAAAACCTCAAATGTTTTTGATATTAAGGTAGGAGTCAGCATCAATTTGTTTGTAAAAAGTAAAACACAAGACAAGGCAATTTATTATGCCACAATTGAGGATATTTTAAACAAAGAGGAAAAATTATCTGCTTTACAAAATGAGATTGATTGGCAACAAATTGTTCCCAATGAAAATTATGTATGGCTAACTGAAGGATTACATGAAGAATTTGATGATTTCATTCCTTTGGGAACTAAATTGGCTAAAGCTAAAAATGGAACCGTTGAAGATGTTGTTTTTAAAACTTTTAGTTTGGGTGTGAATACCAACCGTGATTCTTGGGTATATAGTTTTATCCAAAAGACACTGACTGGAAATGTCAAGCGGTTAATTGATGTTTACAACTCAGAAATTAAACGTTGGTACAATAATGACAAAGCCGTCAAGTTAGATGATTTTGTTTTAGCTGATGAAACGAAAATAAAATGGAGCAGTCGTCTGAAAGAATGTCTACTTCGAGGACAAAAAGCCATCTTTTCTGAAGAGAAAATACGCAATTCTCTTTATCGTCCATTTTGTGTGCAATTTCTATTTTTTGATGAAATTTTAACTCATCGTCAAGGACAATTTCCCAAAATTTTCCCCACACCAGAAACAGAAACGGAAAATCTGGTTATTTCTTTAGCTGGTATTGGAGATAGAAAAGGATTTGGCTGTTTAGTAACAAACTTAATTCCATCGCTTGATTTAGCTTTTGAGAAAGCTCAAAATTTCCCTTTCTACACTTACAACGAAGACGGCAGCAATCGCACCGAAAACATCACCGACTGGGCTTTAAACCACTGGCAACAACACTATCAAGACCAAATCATCACCAAATGGGACATTTTCTATTACACGTATGGATTACTCCATCACCCTCAATACAGGGAAAAATACGCCCAAAACCTAAAAAGAGAAC